>NZ_JAEQDD010000051.1:0-85032 GCF_020737885.1 Microcoleus sp. PH2017_34_RAT_O_A
TGCCAAAAAGAATGACCACTTTTGAGGTGCCAAGGTTTTCTTTTGTATGCTGAGTCCACGTTTGTCCAATTAATTGGCGATTAGAGGCGTAGCGATCGCAACATCAAAGCGTCAAACCCCAGCCCGATCGTTTTGATAGAAACCTATAGGAGAAAAAAAGAGTGAAACTCGCAGTTTACGGAAAAGGTGGAATTGGCAAATCGACAACAAGCTGCAACATCTCCGTTGCCCTAGCCAAACGCGGCAAGAAAGTTTTGCAAATCGGTTGCGATCCAAAGCACGACAGCACATTTACCCTCACGGGCTTCTTGATCCCCACAATTATTGACACCCTTCAGGAAAAGGACTATCACTACGAAGACGTTTGGCCCGAAGATGTCATCTACAAAGGCTACGGCGGCGTTGACTGCGTAGAAGCAGGCGGCCCGCCCGCAGGAGCTGGTTGCGGCGGCTACGTAGTCGGAGAGACCGTTAAACTGCTCAAAGAACTCAACGCCTTTGAGGAATACGACATCATCCTGTTCGACGTACTCGGCGACGTAGTGTGCGGCGGTTTTGCTGCCCCATTGAACTACGCCGACTACTGCATGATTGTGACCGACAACGGATTCGACGCATTATTTGCAGCCAACCGCATCGCCGCCTCAGTTCGCGAAAAAGCCCGCACTCACCCGTTGCGCCTCGCCGGTCTAATTGGCAACCGCACCTCCAAGCGCGATTTGATCGACAAGTACATCGACACTGTACCCATGCCAGTGCTCGAAGTCCTGCCGCTAATTGAAGACATCCGCGTTTCTCGCGTCAAAGGCAAGACTTTGTTTGAGATGGCCGAGAGCGATCCCTCCCTCAACTACGTCTGCGATTACTACCTCAACATCGCCGACCAAATTTTGGCAATGCCCGAAGGAGTAGTGCCCAACGACACGCCCGATCGCGAATTATTCTCCTTGTTGTCAGATTTTTATCTAAATCCTGTGCAACCAGTGGTCAAGAAGGAGGAAGATGAGCTAGACCTGATGATGGTTTAATAGGTCTAGCGATCAGGATGAGGATAAAGAGGTTATGGCTTTTTTTGATACTTTTTCAGTTGCTCTCAAACAGAAGTGGTTGGACTACTACCAGGCAAATCGGACTTGGCTGCTCCTGCACATGACGGCTGACAACACGGTCGCCACACCCGACGGCGGGAAAAGGCCTGTTTCTTACCTCATCCTGGGAATTGCGGCTGCCCTGGAGCCGGAACTCCAGCAATTAATGCTGCCCTTCTCAAAACTCAAGCCGGATGCAGACAGCCTGATCGAAGTCTTGGGTCTAAATTTTGACCCGGATCTAGCACTGGGTATGCCTTCAAGTACCGTGCCACAGGTAGCCGGTCAACCTCCAACTGCAACTGCTGCACCCGCAGCCGCTCCAACTGCAACTGCTGCACCCGCAGCCACTCCAACTGCAACTGCTGCACCCGCAGCCGCTCCAACTGCAACTGCTGCACCCGCAGCCGCTCCAACTGCAACTGCTGCACCCGCAGCCGCTCCAACTGCTGATGCCAAATCTAATAAATTAGGCGGTGCGGCGTTAACAGCAGCCGGAGTAGTCGCCGGAGTCGCCGGAGTCGCTGGTCTGGCTGCTGCTGTTAACGCACTGAGACCGGATGAGGAAGAAGCAGTCTCTGACTTCGACATGGACGAGGACGAAGCAGAATCTATCTCCGACTTCGACATGGACGAGGACGAGGCAGAATCTATCTCTGACTTCGACATGGACGAGGATGAGGAAGAATCTGTCTCCGACTTCGACATGGACGAGGATGAGGAAGAAGAAGCCTCGGCTTTGGACGGTCTCGCTCTCGGGGACGATGAGGAAGACTCCATATCAGACTTTGATATGAGCGAGGATGAGGAAGACGGCATATCTGGCTTCGATATGGGCGAGGATGAGGAAGACGCCATATCAGACTTCGATATGGGCGATGACGAGGAAGATGAAGCCTCAGCTTTGGGCGGTCTCGACCTCGACGATGAGGAAGATGAAGCCTCAGCTTTGGGCGGTCTCGACCTCGATGATGAGGAAGATGAAGCCTCAGCTTTGGGCGGTCTCGACCTCGACGATGAGGAAGATGAAGGCTCGGCTTTGGGCGGTCTCGACCTCGATGACGAGGAAGATGAAGCCTCAGAATTTGGGACTTTGACCTCTGGGGATCTCGAAGCGGGGATATCCGATCCGTTTGGGGAAGAAGATGCAGAGTTTGTCGCCGAAGCAATACCCGATCCGTTTGGGGCTACGACCTCAGATGACCTAGATATGGATCTGGGCGACTTGGACGAAGATGGTCTTGACGATTTCTCTGTATCTGATGACGATGACCTCGACGAACTCGGACTAGACGATTTGGGGGAAGCAACTACCGGAGATCCTGATGAAGATGATTTAGATGCTCTAGGTCTCGGTGATTTGGATTCTGATGATGAGGATGAAGAGATTTCGGGCTTTTTGTCGGATTTTAAGTAAGGTTGTTGCGATCGCCAAAGTCTATCCTAGTCGGGAGTTTTCCCGCCTATTTGTGAGTTGTGAGTTGCGAGTTGTTAAATTTTAATTGTTAAATTTTAATTGACTCAAACTCACAACCACCAAAATGGTTTTTAGCTTAGCGAGTTGAAAAACACTAAATCCCTGCTGTGAGGGATTACAAGCCCTCGCGCAGAATTTTTGAGCTGGAATTTTAGATGCTGCTGCTGCGAAAATATTCAGTTTGCTGCATCTATTTTTCACAGGAATTACGCCAAAACCAGGTATTTCTATTATTGTTCTGCGATCGCGCGATCGCCAAATACAGCTATTTCCTCGCTAGCCTAGCCTGGGAAAGTTCAAGACGAAAAACAATTTAAATGGAGAACATTTGAAATATGACTGCAATTACGACTACTGAGCCAGAAGCTTTAAACTTTGAATGCGAAACTGGTAATTATCACACATTTTGTCCGATTAGCTGCGTAGCTTGGCTTTATCAAAAAATTGAAGATAGCTTTTTCCTAGTCATCGGTACCAAAACTTGCGGCTACTTCTTGCAAAACGCCATGGGCGTGATGATTTTTGCCGAACCGCGCTATGCGATGGCTGAGTTGGAAGAAGGCGACATTTCCGCTCAATTAAACGATTTTGATGAGTTGAAGCGGCTGTGCTTGCAAATTAAGCGCGATCGTAACCCCAGTGTAATTGTCTGGATCGGCACTTGCACCACCGAAATCATCAAAATGGACTTGGAAGGGTTAGCACCGAAACTCGAAGCAGAAATCGGCATCCCCATCGTCACAGCCCGCGCTAACGGCTTGGATTACGCCTTTACCCAAGGGGAAGATACAGTTTTGGCGGCGATGGCTGCTAAATGCCCTGAGAAAGCGCCAGTGATGGAATCTCAGAAAGTAGAACGCAACGCCATCTCTCAACTGCTGAATTTCGGCAAGAAAAAAGAGGAAGTTGCAGCAGATGAATCGGAATATGTCAAGCACACACCGCTGGTACTTTTCGGTTCTTTGCCCGATCCGGTTGTGACTCAGCTAACCTTAGAATTGAAGAAGCAAGGCATCAAAGTTTCTGGTTGGCTTCCTTCCAAGCGCTACACTGAATTGCCCGTTTTGGAAGAAGGTTATTATGTATCCGGCATGAATCCGTTCTTGTCCCGTACGGCTTCTACGTTGATGCGCCGTCGCAAGTGTAAGCTAATTGGTGCTCCATTCCCGATCGGGCCAGACGGAACTCGCGCTTGGATTGAAAAAATTTGCTCCGTACTCAACATAGAACCAAAAGGTTTAGACGAACGGGAAGCACAAATCTGGGCGGGCTTAGAAGATTACCTGCAAATAATTCGCGGCAAATCAGTCTTCTTCATGGGCGACAATTTGCTAGAAATTTCTTTAGCACGATTCTTGATCCGCTGCGGCATGACTTGTCCCGAAATCGGCATTCCTTACATGGACAAGCGCTATCAAGCCGCCGAATTGGCGCTGTTAGAAAAAACCTGTCACGAGATGGGAGTTCCGACTCCTCGGATTGTCGAGAAACCGGACAATTACAATCAGCTACAGCGGATTTACGCGCAGAATATAGACTTGGTGATTACCGGTATGGCTCACGCTAATCCTTTGGAAGCGCGGGGAATCAATACTAAATGGTCAGTTGAGTTTACTTTTGCTCAGATTCACGGCTTTGGTAATGCGCGGGATATTTTGGAGTTGGTGACTCGTCCCCTGCGCCGGAATAATTCGCTCAAGGATTTGGGCTGGGGTGATTTGGTAAAGAAAGAAGCTAAGGTTTAATTACTTTTAGCCTTGAATTAAAAACCCGGTTTTTTGGAGAAACCGGGTTTTTATTAAAAAAATACTGAAATTTTCAGATTAAATGAGTGGTATTAACCGTGAACTAACTATAGACAATAGACACATTGCCAAGCATCTCCCAGATACACTACAAATGCAAAGGTTATTGCAGCGAGGGGGAGCTGCTCATGTATTTAACAATGAAGCTACAATGATTAGGGTGGCACAAGCCATAATAGAAAATGGGGAATTCACAGGCATTATTCGCAATCACGAACGATATGGACTCTACTTTGCCAGCCCAATCGGTTATAGAATTGAGAGTGATGGCAGTCAAATTCCTTTACATTACGGTGAAATTAAAGTGATAGGAGATAAATATCATGTCATCCCCCGTACCCAACCTAGCAAATAACTGGCAGTTTACAGAAATATGGGTTGACCCTACCTCTGTCCCTCCTTATGTTTTGATGTTGCTCGGTGATGATAAAAATAATTTTTGCGTTTTCGACCCGACTGAAGACTATAAGATTGTTTTTGCTTGTTCTAGCTATGAGGAAGCAAGACTTTGGCTGCTTGAAGATGAATATGAGCGGGTTGAAGGGCGGCTCAATGTTGAGCAAGTGGCTTAAGTTATTGATGATGAAAGTCAAGCTTAAATCTCTAGATTATTAGGATAAACAAACATGGATATGCTGGACATCTTGGCTCAGATTGAGACTAAGATTAAGGAATTGGGATGGTCAATAAGTGTCGTGCAGACATATATGAATACAATGTATGGCAAGCAATCCCCGAAAGATTTGTCAGACGAAGAACTATTAGACTTGCTGCGTAACTTGACGACTTACCAATCAGAATACTCTGACCAAACACAGGCTAATTTTGTAAAAGATTCAGAGCATTAATATCCCAACGCAGATTAACCCAGATAAAGAGTGCGATCGCCCTTTCCCCCAACCTTTGCAGAATCCCAGCCTACACGCCCGTAACACGATCGCCCAAAACGCCGCCTATAATCAAAACTAGCCCCAAAATCTCATCAATTGAGGAACCGCCATGAGTCGAGACAGCGAAAAAATCAGCTACTCAGAGAAAACAGAACGCCTCAAAGTCATCACCCAGTTTATCAAAACCGTGACACCGATGATTTGGACAGTTGTCATTATAGTAGTCATCATTCCCCTACTAGGCAACTTTCTAATCTCCAAATCCCTAACAAATACCGCAACCACAACAGTTGTAGTCTCCCCGCCCCACGACTTCAGCAAAATCAACCAAGACCTTAAAAACGCCATTCAAAAAGCCAATACAACAGCCGAGACTTTCGCATCAAAAGAATTGGACAAATGGGAAACCGAAGTAATAGCACGAGTAGACAACAGCTTCCTCGATTGGTACTTCGATTACTTCAACCAAAAAAAGATGGAGTTTACAGTACCTTTCAACTTCGTCAAATCCGCCGTACTCAACCGATTTGACATGACAGCAGCCTCTCGTGCTGTTTCCGAAAAATTAACAGAAGACTTCCAAAGAGAATTTGCTAACCGCGTGCTGGTTCCCAAAAACGCTCAATTGAAATTTCAATTAATCACTCAAGATACTGCTAACTTGTACATAGCCGAAGTCAGCAAAAATGTCAAAGTAGTTCAAAACAACTATAACATCCCACAAGTACAGTGGGACAAATATCTGAACGACATTGCCACCACAATTAGCGACAAAGGAAACGTCTCAAATTTATCATTAAAAGTATTAGTTGGCGGCAGCGGTTACTTAATTGCTAAACCATTAATATTGGGAGTAGCAACCAAAGTCGGCAGCAAAGTTACAGCAAAAGTTGCCAGCAAAGCCGCCGCCAAAATAGCAACAAAAACAGGCGGTACAGTTGCAAGTCAGCTAGGAGTAGGTTTAATCGACCCGATTGTCGGTGTCGGGATTATCATGTGGGATTTGTGGGATTACAATCATACAGTCACAATAGAAAGACCAATTTTGCGCGAACACCTTGTAAGTTACTTGAAAGATGTCAAAAAATCCCTGTTAACCAATCCTGAAACTGGAATTATGGCAGCGATTTATCAATTAGAAAGTGGCATTTTAAAGTCACTTTCCTAGAAGTTACGCATGGGAGACCAAAAACCAGGTTTATGAACCCCGTGCGTAAGTCACGATCCATTCTCTCCCTCTGCGTCCTCTGTGTTCTCTGCGGTTAAATCATTCCGCTACAATAGCTGAAGATAAACTCGCCCTTTAATTAACTCACGTCCTCAAAAACAGTTTCAACCTCGTAAATACCACCACAATTAACGCTAAAATCGCCGTATATCCAAAGCCCCTCAAAAAACCCATAAACGGATCAGTTGAAGTCATCTCAATAATCACAGGTTCCCATTCATTTAACACCAGAATCGGCCAGATAATATTCGCAAATCCCGCATACCCAATCATCGGATTCACCCCGTTATCAATAAACAACTGCAAAAAGCATCTCTTCTGAAACACATCGATAATTATCGTCAACCCAATTAACAGAAAAATCGCCATTCCAGTCGTTACAAAAAAGTAACTCATCGTCGCCGAATCTTTCTTAATTCCGCCTTCATAAGGCTCAAATAGCAAACCCAGAACCAGCCAATAAAAACCCCATTTGTAAAGGCGGTTCAATACATTTTCCGTGACATTCCTAGGCTTTATAAACAAAACCAAACCGCACAAACACAGTACCACCGTCACTAAGGTCGTCTGCCACACCAATCTAGATTGCAGTCCAACTAACAAGACTAAATTGACTGCAAACATCAAAATCATAATGCTAAAATAGCGCCAACTTTTCCAGCTAGCATAACTCGCCTCTTCCGGCGAACGATA
Source organism: Microcoleus sp. PH2017_34_RAT_O_A (assembly GCF_020737885.1). Lineage (NCBI taxonomy): Bacteria > Bacillati > Cyanobacteriota > Cyanophyceae > Oscillatoriales > Microcoleaceae > Microcoleus > Microcoleus sp. PH2017_34_RAT_O_A. The sequence continues at coordinate 7,182 of NZ_JAEQDD010000051.1, forward strand.
CTCTATCCACCTCCGAAGCAAATCCCCAACAATCGTACCAGGAATCACTACAAACAAATACTTTAAATAATCAAATTGAAACAGCCAAGGTGCAGGAGAGTACAGCCAAATAGACTGAATCCAACCGTCAGTATGAGAAGACATCCGCGCTGCCAACAGCAAGCCCAAAAATCCGACTCGCAACCACACATTTGAACGAGTAAACAGCCAAATTAGAGAACCAAAAACCGCCACATTTGCCAGTACCATCAAGATAATATCGTTGCGTTCAAAAGAAATTCCCCTACCATCGGGATATTTGATATGAGAGATGAAGCTAATCCCGGCACTCCAACCAGCAACTGTCATCCCTCGCCACAGCCAAGTTGACCATTTTTGTGGCCAGCGAACGTACATTAAAAATAATAGAAAAAAACCGCACAAAGCCAGCCACCACTTTTGTGGGCTGGGTTCGTCTGGATTAATTGTAGTCGGGCGAATGTGCTGGAGAAATATCGCAAATGATGCTAACAAAAAGCCTCTTTGCAAAATAGAGAATATTACTTTTTTAAAATCCCCTCCCTTGGCGATGCGGCGCGACAAAGCTAGCGGTATCGCGGCGCCCATTGCAAACAAAAAGAAGGGGAAAACTAAGTCAACCCAGGTTAATCCTGGCAGTTTGTTATTGAAAATATGGTCTGGTGGTGGTAATTGGGCGTGATACATCCACGCTGGTAAGGTTTTGCGGGCTATTGTACCTGATAAAACCATTGCTAATACTGCTAGTCCGCGCAGCGCATCCAGTGCGTCGGCGCGTTGGGAAACGGCAGCAATTGCTAAGGGTTTTTGGTTTTCGATGCTATTTTGTGATTCCGATGTTGCGTGTTCCAATGCACTCACCAATTCTTCATTGAATAACTGTAAAAGCTGTATAGCTTATTTTTTGCCAATTAGTTTGTGTAGCCAGCTTCCTGAAGCTAGGCTGCTGAGTCTTTCTGCGGAGTGTTTTTTGTTGACTGTTAATCTCGAAATCCGGTATTTATTGGGTGGAAAAAACCGCAATTTTAATTTGAGACTGTCGTACAAGTATCCTGATGAGAAGTATTTGACGAGGTATTTGTCAACTTCTTTGTTGACTGCGCCAAAGGGGTAGGCTATGTGAGACGCAACTATTTGATTTGGATCTAAGTCTTTGGTGCATTTTCTGAGTCTAATTTGGTCTTGAGATAGTTCTCTGTCTAATGCTGTCATAGAAATTTTTGTAAGATTTTCGTGGTTCAGTCCGTGGGATTGAATGTCATAAAATCCTTTTTGCATTCCGTCTCTTAAGTCCTGACAAGTTACTTTTTTTATGAGTGAGTCTTGACGACCTAAAAAGCCGGAGTTGACAAATACAACTACTTTAGTTTTTCTGCTGTATTTATTTTCGAGTCTTTGTAAAATCGGGAGTAAGTGCGTATAAATGCTTTTGTTGCCATCGTCAAAGGTAATCATAACTTTTTTGCGATCGCGATATTCACTCGGTACCGGCTTTTTGGGATTGGCGATGAAATGCTCGTAAAGCTCTTGGGTTGACAAAAACCAATAGTTCTGCCTAACTAAGTCATCTAAAAAAGGTTCCAAGTTTTGCTCGCTGTAGTCGCCGGGAAAGTCTCGCCGCTGCGGCGGTATTTCCTGGGGATTCCGGAGGTCTACTATATCGTGAAAGCCGAAAATCGGAATTTCTACTGTGATGATTTCTAGGATTGCTTGATAGGTGATGAAAGTTAGGAGGAATGCTAGTAAAAATCTAATAATACGTTTTTTTCGGGGCGTCATACCGGGTTGAAAATACTCGGGCCATTTGTTAACTAAATAATTTATCATTGACAATTACAACCTCATAAGGTATATAGTTCAGGCGGTAGTATGACGGTTTTTCGAGTTCAGATGTTGGGAGTGTCTAGATTGTCGATCGCCCGTGTCGCCCCTAAAGATGAGCTAGGTCAAGCCTACCATGATACAATTTATGGCGATCGTACTTTTTCCGCAGCCCCCTTCAAACTTGACAAGATTTATTGTTGGCTAACTTTTTGACACCTGATGTCCTGTACTTGTGATTTCTTGCCCGAGGTGGTAGCATACTTCTGCGAAAGCGCGATCGAACAACAATGATGAAAATCGCAGTAATTCTGCCTGTTTACAACGAAGCAAATTGCATAGAGCAAACCTTTAACAGAATTTTAGAATTTACTCAAAAAAATTATGCTTACAATTTTATCATTGTTAATGACGGCTCGACCGACAATACACTGGAAATTATAGAAAACAAACTCAAAGCTTTTCCCACACATCACATAAAACTAATTTCTTACAGCAACCGTCAAGGCAAAGGGTATGCCGTCAAAAAAGGATGCGAAGATGCAGACGCCGACTGCATTTGCTTCATGGATGGCGACTTAGCATACTCCCTCGAACATCTCGAACCCTTAGTAGAAAAATTAGAAAAATTTGATGTCGTAATTGGTTGCCGAAATCTCGATCGAGACAACTTCCGAAATCTTACCTTACTCAGAAAAATAGCTGGCAAAATATTTAACTTAATTTCCAGAGCCATCCTGAATCTACCATATAGAGATATGCAAGCCGGACTCAAAGGCTTCAAGAAAATACCAGCCCAAGAAATATTTAAAAGACAAACAATTACCGGGTTTTCCTTTGATGCAGAACTGCTGTTTTTAGCTCACAAAAAAGGATATACAACTGGTGAGATACCCGCCCGAGTTTCACAAGAACATCTCTACAAACTTTCTCAAGTCAACATACTTAAAGATTCCCTAAAAATGCTGATCAGCTTGTTTAAAATTAGATACAACGACCGCGCAGGCTACTATGAATAAATCAATATTGTTGAGTTTTGATCTAGAAGAATTTGACATCCCCGAAGAATACGGTCAACACCTGGAAGAGGAAATCAAATTTGAAATATCTAGCCGAGGATTGTCAAATATTATATCACTTCTCGACAGATTAGAGATTACAGCCACATTTTTTGTGACAGCCAACTTTGCACTCAACAACCGAGATACAATCAGAGAACTATCAAAACACCACGAAATCGCCTCCCACGGCTTTTACCACTCTCAATTTAGCCTCGAAGATTTACAAAAATCAAAGCAAACCTTAGAAGAAATAACGAATACTCAAGTCACTGGATTCAGGATGGCAAGACTTCAGCCAGTTGACGACATAGAAATAGAAAAAGCAGGCTACGAATACAACTCCTCAATGAATCCTACTTACATCCCCGGCAGATACAATAATCTATCTAAATCCAGAACTGCATATTATACGAATAAACTGCTCAACCTTCCCATTTCAGTCACTCCTATGATCCGATTTCCGTTATTTTGGTTGAGCTTTAAAAACTTTCCTCTGTCAATGATACAATTGGCAACCAAGCTAACGCTAGAAACAGACTCGTATCTGAACATCTACTTTCACCCCTGGGAATTCACTGATATTTCCCAGTTTAAATTACCCGGTTACGTCAAAAAAGACTCAGGCAGCAAAATGGTTGATAAACTCGAAAAATACCTTACCAAGCTTAAAACCCAAGGCAAATTTATTTCTATTTCCGAATTTAAGCACAACTTCAGTCAACCAGGGCTTGATCGCTCCGACTAAAGAAACCGGGTTTTTCAACTCTTATTAAGGGTTTGAGCCAAGTATTTTGGCGAAAAACCCGGTTTCTGGCAACTTGTCGATAAGTCCTATCAACCTTAGAAAAAATATCGGTGCAGTAAAAAATATGAAATTCAAACCTCTCGACTCGTGGAACAATCAAACAGGATTTCGTCAAGTTACAATCCTAGCAGCGATTTTTTTTATATTAGTTTTAACTTTCAGCATAATTCGCTACGAAAGCTTCTTAGCATCCTACGATCACGGCCTATTTAACCAAGTATTTTGGAACAGCATACACGGCAGATTCTTTCAAAGTTCCCTGTCATCAGGCGCCTCCAGCGCCTCGCTGATAGACAGACAACTGTCATCTCCATCTTACATCCATTTAGGGCAACACTTCGTTATCAATTTTCTAATTTGGATGCCGATTTATGCCTTGTTTCCATCCCCTGTTACCCTGATAGTTTTGCAAGTAGCTTTAATCGCCGTCGCCGGAATAGTTTTGTATCTTTTAGCAAGACATTATCTATCTGTTCCCCTGTCGGTAATGATAGTAGCCAGTTATTACGGAGCAAATGGTGTAATAGGCCCGACGCTGGGAAATTTTTACGAACACTGCCAACTTCCTCTATTTATATTTAGTTTGCTGTTAGCTTTAGAAAAGCAAAAGTGGGTGTGGTTTTGGATTTTTGCAGCGCTGACGTTAGGAATTCGCGAAGAAACTGGAATTAGTTTGTTCGGAATCGGAGCTTATTTAATAGTAAGCCGCCGCTATCTGCGAGCCGGAATAGCGCTGTGCGTGTTGAGTTTTAGTTATGTTTCGCTGATTACCAATGTTGTGATGCCCATGTTTTCTGATGACAATTCCCGGCTTTACTTAGCTAATTTTTTTAGGAAATTCGTCAAAACAGAAAATCCGTCTACGCTGGAACTGCTGTGGGGGATTGTTACCCAACCTCAAATTATAATTGAGGTATTTTTTAACGATTTAGAAAGGCGGATCAGGTTTATTTTAGGTTTGTGGCTGCCGCTGGCATTTATACCTGTTGTTTCGCTGCCAGCTTGGATTATGTCAAGCTTTCCTTTGCTGGTTCTGCTGGTGCAAGTTTACAATAAATCAGCGACTTCTATCAATACTCGCTATACCTTAAGCGTGATTCCTTTACTGGTTTATGCTGTAATTTTATGGTGGTCGGAACATCCAGAAAGATTTAAACCGAGGCTGCACCGTTTTTGGATTGGATGTATTGGATTGTCGCTATTATTTACCTTGACTTCCAATCCCTATGGGGCTTTGTATTTTCTGTCGCCTTATTCTTTTAATCCTTTGGTTTATCAATCCTTGCCGGAGCAATTAGAACACGCCACAGACCTGCAAACCGTGCTAAAATTGATTCCGCAAGCTGCTAGCGTTTCGACAAGCGGTTACATAGTTTCTCACCTTTCGGGTCGCAGAAACCTCATCCGTTTAGAAATGATGCAGTTTCGAGATGAAGAGGGAAAGGTAGTCGATGTCGATTATGCGCTGTTAGATTTGTGGCAGTTGCAGCAGCATAATTTAAAAGTTCCGCTGGATCGGGGTAGAGTTAGGGGGGCAGTGCGTTTTACAGACGAAGCTCTGCGGAACGGTTCTTACGGAATTGCTGAAGTATTGGACGGAGTTGTTTTGGTTCAAAAAGGGATTACTTCTAAGCCGGAAGTTTTGGCGGCTTGGTCGAAATTGCGGCAGGAAATTCAACCGTTGATGAAATAGTCGGAAGAAATCGATCGCCCACAACGACTAAAATCAAATAAAATTGCCAAAAGGTCGATCGACCCCCGCAGCTCGGCTATATTTGGATTCAAGGTTTGCTATACTCCAGAAATAGACACATATTAACCTTTGGAAAATCAATAGGCCGGAGCTATGACATCCTATGCAACCTCTACAGCAAGAGCCGAGATGAGTGAGATCCGGCGCTTGAAAAATATACTGCCCCCAGAACTCCAAAGTTGGGTAACAGTAGAAAAAACAATAGAAGTTAATCCCACCCTAATCCGTAGCGAAGAAATAGGCAAAGACCAGGTAGAAATACAGATAGACCTGATCCGCTGGGAACAGCTAGCAATGGATCAGCGCAACCTCCTATTTTGGCATGAAGTCGCCCGCATCCAAAACGACACCATCCCCAGAGACGGTTGGGAAATGGCTGCTCTGGCGATCGGTTTAGGCGGCGCCGTCGGCGAACTTTGGGTGCAAGACGGCTTGCTGCTGGTACTGGCCCTATCTTTGTGCGGCGTCTCCGGCTGGAGACTTTACCAAAAAAACAACGGAGACAAAAGTTTAAAAGAAGCAGTAGACGCTGACGAAAAAGCTCTCACCCTCGCCACTCGCTTCGGCTACACTCTGCCAAACGCTTATAAAAGCCTCGGTAGTGCCTTAAAAACCTTAATCGAGCAAACCTCCAAAAAAACTCAACGGGCTAAATACGAAGCTCGTCTCCAGGCCCTGAAACGCAACGCAGCCAAAGCCAAAGCCAAAGTCCAACCCATCAGCCGCGAAACCTCCCAGTCAGAAAACGTCTACAATTCTTAACCTAATCCTCTGACTTTTGGTGCGGGGTTTTCAAGTTAACGGTTAACTGTTGACTTTCCTGTTACACAGTTAACCGTTAACTTTTAGCTGTTCGCTGCGGTAACTTTCCCCCTGCAATACAGGATCGAAAATTCTTAACGACAAAATTAATCGCTCTGAATCCACAAAAATCTTGATTCAGATTTGATACCATTTTTCTAAAGATCCGATAGAGATCGAACACGACAAGACATTGTAATTTATACACTTTCCCTGTTTGCCAAAGTCTGTCATAACTTTAAAAAAATGACAGATACTTCCAGCCCGGGGGTGCATCTCAATTTGGCATTCTTAGGATCGCGAATTAAATAATTTACACATATTTGTGGGATGGGCGTCCCGCCTGTCCAGAAAGGACGGGCGGGACGCCCATCCCACAACAACAATAAAAATTGTAAGTTATTTAATTCTCATTCCTTTGTGCAGTCCCCGCTCTGGTGCTATGTATAGCACCAGAGCGGCGACTGCACTAAAAAAAATCCTTTTTGCAAAAATGAGATACTTCCAGCCCGGACAGTTGGGTAGCTGATGGGTTCAAAATTTTTCCGCCAAAACTTGGACGGGTTGATGACCGGTAGACTTGAGTCTACCCTGACCTGTGATATGGCGAGGCTCGGCGGCCACATTTTCGGGCGCTTTTGTAAAGTTTGTATAAAGCTGGGCTTTAGATCGGAACAATATTTGGTAAACGTGGAGCGGCTAGGACACAATAGGCTAAAGACATCAGCTTGAAATTTGAAACTAGGACTTCATGGTCAGCCAAACCCCAGAGACAGATTTTCGGGTTACATACTTGGACGAGATTCCCTCGGTTCACATACCCGTGCGCTTGAGCGTACTTGAAGCCGTAAACTTCAAGACAACCTGCCAGCAACTTTTCTCTGAAAACACCGTTCCCAGCAAAATTGTCCTAGACTTCAGTCAGACGACATTCATTGACAGTAGCGGGATCGGTGCTTTAGTCAGCAATCTGAAATTTTCCAAACAGCGCGGCAGCGACTTGGTGCTCCGAAGCCTCAAGCCACAGGTGATGGCAGTATTTGCTCTCACCAGCCTAGATCAAGTGCTGACAATCGAGCAGCCTTCTGCAACGTCAACTCCCATAGAGACACACCCCTCCGACAATCAGCTACCGATGACGCATCCCTCGGTGCAGTCGTTGGTGAAACGGGTGATAGATGTCGTTGGGGCGATCGTCGGTTTGATAATTACAGGAATTTTGTTTGTACCCATAGCGGCAGCCATCACGATTAACGATCCGGGCCCGATATTGTTTGCACAAACCCGCTGCGGCTGGATGGGCAGAAGATTTCGGATTTGGAAATTTCGATCGATGTGTACTAATGCCGAAGCCATGAAAGCCGAAATTAAAAACCAAGCTTCTGGCGCATTTTTCAAAAATGACAACGACCCGCGGATTACCAAAGTCGGACGCATCTTGCGGAAAACGAGTCTCGACGAACTGCCACAGTTTTGGAACGTGCTCAAAGGCGAAATGAGTCTAGTCGGCACCAGACCGCCTACTCCAGACGAAGTTGAGCGCTACGAAGTCCCTCAGTGGCAGCGTTTTGATGTCAAACCTGGAATGACAGGCGAATGGCAAGTCAACGGTCGCTCTAAAGTCCGCGATTTTGAAGATGTCATCCGTTTAGATTTAAAATACCAACAAGACTGGAGCCTGATGTATGACCTGAAACTAATTGTTAAAACCATAACTGTGCTGTTTAACAAAAATAGTGGCGCTATGTAGAGCGGTCAACAACCGATTGCTGAAATTTTAGTTGCTGTTGATTTCTCGACAGCCGGAACTCGAACTTGATACTTAGTCAAGTAGGCGATCGATCGCGATACTTACGTTAGTATTAAGTGTTAAAATTCACACAGAAAATGTGCATCTATTTACCAGCTCTGCGATCGGAGCATTAATTAGCAATTGGCGAGTTCGAGGTCGTACTCGAATGACTCCAGCAGGGTTTTCGAGGACGACAAGAACTCAGGTGTGTTGAGAAAAGTACCGACTGCTAACACGGTCGAAGCTGAAATAACTCATCGCAAGCTGCTGAGTCGGGAAATTTTCCGATTTAAACGTCCTACCGAAGCGGGTTACAGTATCGGAAGTCTCTCATTTTCGCGATCGAGTAAATGGTGCGAAAGGAATGCTCACCTTGAGGCAAAACGGGCTTCTTCAATTCAAGCTTGACTAAACTAATATGTTGCCAAGACCTTGCCCTCCTTTTCCTCTCCAACCTGCGCTGGCTACAGCGGTGGTGGGGGGCGACCAGGGAGAAGAAAAATGAAAGACGAGCAACCAATTGCCGAGTTTGACCTTCAGGTTACAACAGACCTGAACGCTCTGACACAAGTTTCGGAATGGTTGGAGAATATTGTTCTGCCGCTGATACCACAGGACTTGTGGTGGCAGTGCAGCCTGATTGTTAATGAAGGGTTTACAAATGCTGTCCGCCATGCTCACCAGAACTTGCCCCCCGAGACGCCGATCGACATTGACGTAAAAGTGTTTGCAGACTACTTAGAAATTAGGATTTGGGACAGAGGTCAACCCTTCAACCTGGAATCAAAGCTGCGCTCGATCCTGCAAGAGCAGCGCGATCCGTTGGATAGAGAAGGAGAAAGGGGACTGGTGTTTATGTACAAGCTCACCGACGAGCTGCACTATATCCGTACCGACGATCGCTCCAACTGCCTGGTAATGCGGAAAAACCTTACCTGAGGGCGCCGGCAGGGCCCTCCCCTGGGCGGCTTCTGGCGATCGTCGGCAGGGCCGGGCGCCGCCCCTGCGATGCTCCCTGACACCCAACCACCTCCTCAGCAATTCACCGGGTGGACGATCGAGTAGAGGAGCGGCAGGACTATTTGCTTCAAACTAAATATATTATGCGTATTCTAATTTATTCCTATAACTACTATCCAGAGCCGATCGGCATTGCCCCCTTGATGACAGAACTAGCCCAAGGCCTAGTCAAGCGAGGGCACCAAGTTCGAGTCGTCACCGGAATGCCCAACTATCCCCAGCGGCGAATTTATCCGCAATATCGGGGCAAATTTTACCTCACCGAAGAACACAACGGCGTCACTATTCAGCGGAGTTACCTGCGCGTCAACGGCCCTCACCCCAGCCTGCTAGACCGACTTTTGCTAGACGGTAGTTTTGTCGTATCCAGCGCCGTCCAAGCATTCAGAGGCTGGCGTCCCGACGTGATTTTCTCAACAATGCCACCTTTACCGATTTGCGTTCCAGTGGCCTTTTACGGCTGGACTCGCAATATCCCGATCGTCCTCAACGTACAGGATATCGTCTCAGAAGCAGCCGTGCGCGTCGGCTTGGTGAAAAAAAACGGACTGCTAATTCAGATTGCGGACGCCTTAGAAAAATTTGCCTACAGCACAGCCAGCCAAGTCAGCGTTATCGACAGCGGTTTTGTCAGCAAATTGCACTCTCAGGGAGTACCCCCGGAAAAAATAGTTTGCCTTCCGAATTGGGTTGATGTCAATTTCATCCGCCCTTTACCAAAAGAAAATAACCCCTTTCGCGAAACCCACAAACTAAATGGCAAGTTTGTGGTTCTTTATGCTGGAAATATTGCCCTTACCCAAGGCTTACAAACAGTGGTCAAAGCAGCGACCCGTTTGAAGCACATACCTGAAATTGCTTTTGTAATTGTGGGGGAATCAACAGCACTGACGCGCTTGCAAAAAGATTGCGAAACTTACAAAGCTACTAATGTAATGTTACTGTCGTTTGAACCGCGAGAAAAATTGCCCGAAATGTTAGCTGCTGCGGATGTTAGTTTAGTCGTACAAAAGCGCCGGGTAACTAACTTTAATATGCCTTCAAAAATTCAAGTGCTGCTGGCGAGCGGTCGGGCAATTTTGGCGTCCGTTCCCGAAACTGGTACGGCGCATAAAGCAGTGCAGCAAAGCGGTGGCGGGGTGGTGGTAGCGCCGGAAGATCCGCAGGCTTTGGCTGATGCTGTGGAGGATTTGTTCTTAAATCGCGATCGGGTGGATGCGTTGGGCGAGCAAGGTAGAAAGTATGCTGTGGAGAATTACGGATTTGAGGAAGCTTTGAATCATTATGAGGCTTTATTTGCGGCGGTGGCGGCAAGTCATGCTGAGAAAATATTGCAACCGCTGCCAAAGTAGACGAGCAATTGCATACATCTGCGATCGATCGCAGATTTAAGGCAGACGCAACAGGGAGCATCTCATTTTTGCAAGAAGCATTTTTTATTGCAGTGCGAGCGTCCCCGCTCGCCTGCTATATCAATCAGCACGCGAGCGGGGACAGCACTACAGATGCAAAACTGAGATGCTCCCGACGCAACACAGATGAACACCGATAATTTTAAGAAAAGCGAGATAATGAATGTAAGATATCTCTTAATTTTGGTTAATTTTTATGAGGTGCCTTAGCCAGTTTCAGTTGAATCAAATTAAATAAAGGAATCAGATATAAATAAAACGCATAGGGTATAAAATCCGAATTGACACCCAAGACAGTTGCTGGAACTAATCCGGCAATATTCCAAGGAATTAAGGGGGAAATCACAACAGCGGTATTTTCTAAGTCTACAGCAAGTTGATAATCATCTAATTTTTGTTGGCGGTACTTTGATTCCACTAATTGATGGGTCAAGATAATTGCGATCGTCTGGGTACAACCAAAGGCTGCTGAAAAAATGCTAATTACTGTTGTGGCAAAAAATAAATCTCCTCTGGTTCGAGCTTTATTGAGAGACACTTCCACAAATTCTAAAATTCTGGTGCCGGCAAAAATGCCAGCAAATGCTGTCGAGACAACTACAACTAATGAAACTTTTGCCATAGACAAAATTCCTCCTCCTGCTACAATATCTTTTAAACTAGAAGTTGATTCTAATTTAAATCCTGCGATCGCGAATTGCAGAATCTCGATCGGCGAATAACCTTGAACGAAAAAGGCGATCGCACTTCCGGTAATGATACTAACAGCCATCGCGATTTTGACTTCGACTCGCAGTACACAAAGTATGAGAATTGTCAAGGCTGGCAGCAAAGTTATCGAATTAAGATTGAAGGCTGTGCCTAGTTCCAAAGCCAAATTGTTGCCGGAAAGTTCGACGGGATTTGAAGCCGATAAAATTAAATACAACAAGCTGGAAACGAGCAGCGGTAATAAGCCCGTCACCGCCATATTTTTGAGATTGGTATAAATTTCGGTTTTGGTAAGGATGGCAATCAAAATAGCGCTCGAAGACATCGGAGAACACCGATCGCCCACATAAGCTCCCGCTACAATCGCCCCGGCGATCGGATTCGGATTTACACCGCTGCCGTTGGCGATTATCATCAAAGCAATGCCGATCGTACTCGCAGCACCAAAAGATGTTCCCAGTAGTACAGAAAAAACGCTGGTTAAGATAAACGCCCAAAAAATGAAATACTGAGGGTCGATCGATTTAATTCCCCAATATACCAGAACCGGAACCGTCCCCGCAGCCATCCACACAGCCATGACTGCGCCGATTAAAAGTAAAATAGCGATGACTGAAAAAGATTTTTGACTGCCAGCAACAGCCATTTTGATTAAGGTTTTTAGCGGAAATCCCCTCCGCAACAAAATGACCGTCAAAATTGCCATCGAAGCTAGAAGCGGAGCAACTATAAAATAACCTTTGATGGCACTGATTAAAAGTAGAATAAATGAGAACGATACAAAAAATAGCAAATCCATTATTGATGGGCTTTCATGTATTCTCTGAGTAAGGCGTTAATCTGTGTTTGATAACCTCGACCTTGAGATTTAAACCACTCCAAAACATCACGGTCAATGCGTAAGGTCACTTGAGCTTTCGTCTTAGGGTTGGGTAAGCCTCGCCGAACTAATGCTTTGGCAAACGTTTCAGGCGTAATTTCAGGGCAATCGGAGAAATCAATATCTTCATCAGTCATGGCATCTAGGCGTTGCCAGTCAGTTTGAGATTTGCTCGAAGTAAATTCGTTGTTCATTGATTGTTACTAAATATTAGACTTCTGGCATAATTATTGTGGAACAGGCATCCTGCCTGTTCTTGACTGTCTTTTTGCCAGATGTCTATGGTAACTACAATTTGTCGTTACAGCCACCGACTTTAACAGATTTTTGAATGGTTTAGGTAGAACCGATCGCCCCCTTCACCTCTCCCCATCCCACAAGCCACCGCACCCCTGTCAGCCCTACACCGCAGTCCATTAAAACAAAACGCTAAAATAATAGATCCTACAATTTGGGAGTTAATATTTGACACTTGCACTCGATCGCGAAAAAGTCCTAGCTTGGCTCACACAGCGCGTTCCTGCCGCCCGCATCACACACATCCTCGGAGTCGAACAGACAGCAGGAGACTTGGCTCGCCATTACGGCCTCGACGAAGCAAAAGCCCGATCGGCAGGATTGTTGCACGACTTGGCAAAATACTTCAAACCCCAAATGCTGCTGCAAATGGCTCAGAACGAAGGTTTAGAGTTAGACTCAGTGTTGGAAGCACACCCGCATTTGCTGCACGCAGACGCGAGCGCGATCGTCGCTAGAGACGAATTCGGGGTGGTCGATCGAGAAATTTTGGACGCAATCGCCAATCATACCCTCGGCAGACCAAACATGAGCCAGCTCAGTTGTACCGTATTTATAGCAGACACTATAGAACCCAGCCGCGGCAACACAGCCGAACTAGAAGCACTGCGCGAGACAAGCGTCCAAAATCTTTATGCAGCCGTGTGGCAAACTAGCGATCATTCTCTCAAATATTTGCTAGAAACTCGCTGCTACATCCACCCGCGCACCGTACTTACGCGGAATTGGGCGCTGCAAATGGCCCGCGCCCAATCGCCCGAAATAGGAAATTCGACATCCAAGTCGATCGAACAAATCACAAGTTAAACGTAAAATTTACCAGCAATCCTGTACTTACTTTTGGCTTGAATTTAACTCCTATTTCCAGTCTCAAACTGCCAACAACCGAAAGCCAATAGCGCACCAATTCCCCCTTACCGTATCAATTAGGAACTTAAACACTTAATGTCAGATCTAACCCAACTCGAATACTCCCGGGCCCAGTCCACAGTAACCGACGCCACCATCCCAGACGAAGCCCGCGGCCTGATATTGACCGCTGCACAAGCTGCCGATGACCGCAAAGCAGTTGATATTGTATTGCTGGGCGTCGCAGAAGTATGCTATCTCGCTGACTACTTTGCGATCGTCACCGGATTCTCCAACGTCCAGGTACGAGCCATCTCCCAAGCCATCGCCGACCAAGTAGAAGAAGAATGGGGACGCTTACCGCTGCGTACACAAGGGCTATCAGACGCCAGTTGGGTCGTCATGGACTACGGCGACGTGATTATCCACATCTTGAAACCTCAAGAGCGCGAATTTTACAATTTAGAAGCGTTCTGGGGACACGCCGAACGCATTGAATTTTCCACCGCGCCGAGAGGATCGCTAATGTGAAAGACACTTCTGTTTCTATTTGTCCTGTTCCCCAGGAACAACGCCCGGTTAATGAATATCAAGAACTTACAGAATCCTGGTTTTTTAGCTGGGTAACTCTCGATTTGCCCGCATATCTGGCAAAACTTGCTTGGGTATGGGGTTGGAGTTGCTTGGTATCCGGGCCCTTAGCAGCAGCCAGCTTTGCTCCGCTGAAGTATCCAGTTCAGTTTGCCCTGTGCGCTGCCGCTGGTGCCGGTTTTATTCTAGGATTAGCTTTGCTGCGGCTTTACTTGGGTTGGTTCTACGTGCGATCGCGACTTTCCAATCCCACAGTCGTCTACGAAGAGTCTGGCTGGTACGATTGTCAATCTTGGCCTAAAACTCCCGAAGTTTTAGCTCAAGACCAATTGATAGTCAACTACGAACTAGAACCAATTCTCAGGCGTCTGCGGCAGACATTTTATGGTTTGACAGTATTGCTGGTTGGCGGGGGACTAATTTGGAGTTTTGTGTAATCGTTCATGGTAAAAGGGAAGTTTTGAGTCGTAGGGGCGGCGCAGTTTTCTGCCCGCCCGATAGTTTTGAGTTACAAACAATCACCAAAAGATTAACTTCACAACTGGCAACTCAAGACTTCTTTCACCCCAATCTAAAATCTAAAATCTAAAATCTAAAATTGATATGACAAGGGGAAAACGAACCCAAGCTCCCGAACTCGAAGTCACACTGCTGCGCGAAGGTATTCCGGAATCGAAGCACCGCGCCCAAGCCGCTGTTTGCGACAAACGCGGCCGCGTTCTTTCCGTTGCCGGTAACTCGGAAACGGCGACATTTGTCCGTTCTTCACTCAAACCTTTTCAAGCTTTGGCTGTGACGGCGAGCGGCACTTTGGAACGCTACGAATTGACCGATCGAGATTTAGCGATTATTTGCAGTTCTCATCAAGGTACGATCGAGCAATCGCGACAGGTGTTTAACGTCCTGTGGCGCTGCGACATTGACCCCTCTAAACTTCAATGCCCCATTCCCGAAGGCAAAAAGAGCGCCCTGCAATACAACTGTTCTGGCAAACACGCCGGAATGCTAGCTGTCTGTCAGCAACTGCACTGGCCGCTGGAAACTTATTTGCGGCGCAAACATCCCGTCCAGCAGCTTATTTTGGGCAAAGTGGCTGACTTGCTGGCCATGCCTGCCGAAGAGTTTATCAGCGCTCGCGACGACTGCGGCGCTCCTACCTATCTGTTGCAGTTGGGGCAAATGGCGTCTTTGTACGCTAAATTAGCCTCCGGTGACAATGTGGATATGGAGCGGATTGTCCGCGCTATGACTCATCACCCGATGATGGTTGCTGGTGAGGGGAGATTTGACACGGAACTGATGCGCTTGACTCAAGGCGAATTGGTGAGCAAATCCGGTGCTGAAGGGGTTCAGTGTATTGGCCGGGTTGGCGAAGGTATGGGTTTGGCAATTAAGGTAACTGATGGAGGAAAGCGCGCTAAATTTGCTGTGGCGATTCACTTGCTCAAGCAGTTGGGCTGGATTACTGCGACGATCGCCGAAACTCTTTCGGACACTTACCTGACTCTCAGCGATTTTAAACGATTGGAGGTGGTCGGCGAAGTTTCGATGCTTTAGTTCGATCGACACTTCTTCGCCAATTTCAGCAACCCCTACCACAACCTCAAAAGTTTTTTTGATTGAGGGGTTGCAATTTCCAGAAAGATGTGTTTATATTAGAGAGTAGACAAAGCGACGCGGGATAGAGCAGCCTGGTAGCTCGTCGGGCTCATAACCCGAAGGTCAGTGGTTCAAATCCACTTCCCGCCACCAACTTGAAACAAGCCCTGCAATCTTTGAGGATGCAGGGTTTGATTTTTGAGAATAGATAGATATAAAGCGACGCGGGATAGAGCAGCCTGGTAGCTCGTCGGGCTCATAACCCGAAGGTCAGTGGTTCAAATCCACTTCCCGCCACCAAATTCAATCGAACAAGCCCCGGCAAACCTAAAAGTTGCTGGGGCTTGTTTTATCGCGTCTGGAGCCATAACAATAGGGACACAGCAGTGCTGTGTCCCTATCGCATATTTAGATCTTACCCAAAGGTAAAAAATCAACCTCAACCTCAACCTCAACACTCAACCCTATACTTTTATTTAGACGACCGTTTGTTTGACACTCCCCGGCTTGAACGCACAGGGATTCTTGGTTCAACCAGTCGGCTTGCCCGTTGATGTCACCACCAATGGGTAGAGGTCGGTCTGTCCCCAAGCGTTAATTCCGGTGTGCCCCACCGTATTTAAATTAATTCCTGCACGGGCTTTCAATCCTTTAGCCAAAATATTCAAAGCTGCATTGTGGTCGCGGTCTAACACCGCACCGCACAGGCAAATATGAGTTTTGACCGATAGGGATTTCTGAACGCGATTGCCACAACTTGAGCAATCTTGGGAAGTGTACCCAGGTGCTACAGCAACTACTGTTTTACCGTACACTTTCCCAAAATATTGCAACCATTGGGCAAACTGTGACCACGCTGCATCGCTAATTGATTTGGCAAGCTTATGGTTCTTCACCATATTTTTTACCTGAAGGTCTTCGTAGGCTACGAAATCGTTAGATTTCACTACGCACAACGCCGTCTTGATGGCGAAGTCTTTACGCTGCCTACTGACTTTTAAGTGCTTTCTGCTTAACTTATTTATCGCTTTCTTGCGATTACTCGATCCTTTCTTTTTCCGAGAAACTCGTTTCTGCAACCGCTTTAAAGCTTTTTCACTTTTACGCAAATGCCGAGGATTAGGAGCTGTTGCCCCTGTACTATCGGTGTAGAAATGGTTCAATCCCACATCTATGCCAATCGTTTTCCCCGTAGGAACTATTTCTTCTGTTCGCTCTACATTGATACAGAACTGAGCGTAGTAACCATCGGCTCGACGAATTACTCTGACTCGTTTAATCTCAGTAGGTGCATAGAAGTGCAAGTCTCGACTACCGAGTAACCTAAAGGTACCCGCCGCAAAACCGTCCGTGAATGTTAGACATTTTTTGTCGGTGGAAATCGCCCATCCGGAAGTTTTGTATTCTACGGAATGAGTGTGTTTTTTGAATTGTGGGTATCCTTTTTTTCCTGGTTTCTTAGCTTGGCAATTAGAAAAGAAACGTTGAATAGCAAAAATGGCACGCTCAGCCGAAGCTTGACGCGCCATTGAGTTAAGTTTTCCGGCCCATTCAAACTCTTTCGCCATGATGGCGCATTGTTTGTATAAATCCGATAGCTTAACTCTGGAATTGTCGATCCAATATCTGAGAGCTTTGTTTCGGACAAACTGAGCTGTGCGGATCATTTCGTCTACGATCCGGTATTGCTGTGGCTTGCCTTTTAACTTGAACTCTAGTACAATCATGGAATTATTCTATGACGCTTATGGGCAATTGTAGCTATAAACTTGATTGGAAAGTAATCTTTAGACTTTGAATTCAAGCCGTCCTATAATGACGGGGTTCTAGACCCAATCTTTTGGTAAGCTTTATTTCTCAAAAATCTGGAATCAGATATCCATATTTTAAAATTCGGAATTTTAAATTATTAAGCCGACTGAGTTTCCAGCCAATCAAAAATCAGGTCTAACTGTTCCAAGGTAACTAACCCGTACTGCCACAGAACCATCGGCAGTTGGCCGGCATCTTGTTCATCGTGTCTCAGAGCAACGGCGATCGCAGAATTCGATATCGCCAACTCTCCCCGCAAATAATCGATTAGTTGAGCCTTTCCCATGACCTTCACCGCCAGTTTTATGCGCTATTGTAAAGATACGTATCTAATTGGGATGCGTCTGATGTTTAATAGCCCCAATTGTAGATTGAGAATAAAGACTCTCCTGTGATACAAGCCGCACAAAACTTGTGATAAAATTCAGAGAAACGAGCGATCGCAGTCACAAGAACTCCCAGCCTCAAAAATCGGGCTGTGCGATCGCTCGTTTGCTTGACATCAATTCATTCAAAATTACTAAAGTCCTAGCTGAAGCTGAACTCCAGCTCCTGTACCACTGTCGTTGGGTTGGAGAGGAACGGGATTTCCTTGGCGCTGGGCGTCGGAAGGAGTAGTGATAAATTCCAATTCGGGGCCGATTTTGAGGCGAAATGTATCCCCCAAGCTGCGCTGCCGAATAGCAGCATTAGCCGCCGTTTCTCGTTCACCAATCAAGTTTTGGTAGTCCGAGTCTACGGTTCTGTCCTCCACAGTTCTGAGGGAATCCCCTGATAAAGTCGTTTCTGAATTTTGGGGCGCTGGTTGCAGCCTTTGTTGGGCGATAACCGCCGGGGTCAAACCGATCAAAATTGAGCTCAGTCCGAGAGCAGTGCCAAGAGTAGCAATAACTGCGTTCATCATCCATGCCTCCGCTAGTTGCATCCTACTATACTTATTCTACCCAGCCGGAATTAAGTTGCGCTCTATCAAAAGTAGCTTGTTGTGGAGATATCAAGTGAATTTATTGTAAATATTTATAACTTGCGATCGCGCTCCGACTCTCAGAAACCTGCTTGTTTAGTGCATCTGGCGGATGCAATGAAGTAGACGCGAGAAAAAAAACAGTTTCTGATGCTGGGAGTGCGATCGCAAACTACCCAATTTCAAATGTAAAATCTCAAATAGTATCAGCGCCTACATTCATTCCAGGAGTGATAAGTAAATCCACCTAATTAAACATAAAATATGAATCAAGCTCAAGCTTGCTGTGTCTGTCTTCTTCCTTCTTCCTTCTTCCTTCTTCCTTCTTCCTTATACTTACTGCATTAATCTCGATCGCCCTGACCAAGCACGCGATCGCGCTAAGATAACGGTGGCAGTCGTTAAAAATTAAGTTAGTAGCGGCAGATTCCCAGTTTTTAACAGCACTCTGCCACAGAAAACGGTCTCATTCAAAATCTGCGCTCATCAGGTTGTACTTTACCGAAACTTTGTGGGTTCGTAATATTTCTGCTTCAATATGCCAATCAGATATCTGAGCGACCATATTTTAAAAATGTCGCGCCAAGTGCCAATTCGCCTCGTCCTTGTAGTGCCTTTTGCCATCCAGACTTTCGCTGCGGTGGGGCTGACGGGGTGGCTGTCCCTGCGCCACGGGCGCATAGCTGTCAACGATGTTGCCGCGCAACTGCGGGCCGAAGTCACATCGCGCATCCAGCAACACATTTATAGTTATATCGAAAGGCCGCACCAAATCAATCAACTGAATCTCGATGCCATCCGTCTGGGTATTTTGAACGTGCAGGATGAAGCCAGTTTACTCAGCTACTTCTCCAAACAACTCGAAACCTTTAATACAATTAGCTACATTCAATTCGGCTCCGAACAAAAAATTTTTACGGGAGTTGAAAGGCTTGACGATGGCAATTTGCAAATTCGGATTTCTAATAAGTCTAGTGGCTATAATTTGCACAGCTACACGCCGTCTAAGTTCGGCGAAGCAACTAAGCTTTTAAAAACTACTCCTAACTACGACCCTCGCACCCGACCTTGGTATGTAGCTCCGGTGCGGGCTGGCAAGCCGACATGGACTAAAATTTATACTTATTTTGACACTCCCAAACTAGCAATTACTGCTGCTCAACCCGTTTACGGAAAGAATAATAAACTGATTGGAATTCTTGGTTCTGATTTGACACTCTCTGATATTCATCAATTTTTGGAAAAACTGAAGATTGGTAAATCAGGACAAACTTTTATTGTCGAAAGGTCTGGAGAATTGGTTGCAAATTCAACTCCAGAAGCGCCATTTATTGTGAGCAAAGGCGTTCCACAACGGATTGGGGCAGCGAATAGCAAAAATGTTCTAATTCGATCGACTGCCCGCTATTTGACACAACGCTTCGGGCATTTGAGCAAGATCGATCGTATTTACCAGTTAGATTTTGCGATCGATGGGAAACGACAATTTCTACAGGTGACACCGCTCTCAGACAGCAAGGGCCTCGACTGGTTGATTGTGGTGGCGGTTCCCGAAGCCGATTTTATGGAAGCGATTAACGCCAATACTCGCTACACAATTTTGCTCTGTTTCGGTGCTTTGGTTGTGGCGACGGCTCTAGGATGTGTGACTTCGAGGTGGATTGTCATGCCAATTCAGCGTCTGAGCAAGGCTGCGGAGGCTTTGTCGCGGGGAGAATGGGACTCAATGGCGGTAGATCCCCGCTTGATGGCGTCTGTAGAGCGGGAGGATGAGGTGGGTGTCCTGGCTCGCTCTTTTAATACGATGGCAGATCAATTGGAAGAGTCGTTTACTACTCTCGAAGAGCGGGTGGAAGCTGCGATTGCTGATAAAACTCAATTAATTCGCTCTCTGAAACTATCTCAGGAAAAACTCGCTTTTCACCTCTATCAAACTCCTTTGGGGGCGATCGAATGGAATCTCAATTTTGAAGTTGCGGACTGGAATTTGTCAGCAGAAAGAATTTTTGGATTCAATCGCTTGGAAGCAATGGGACGCCACGGAGTAGATCTCATAGTTCCTGAAAATGCTAAGGAGTATGTCAGGCAACTATCTATAACTTTGCTCACTAATCAAGGAGGAATTAGTAGCATTAACGAGAACATTAGAAAGGACGGCAAAATTATTCTTTGCGAGTGGTACAATACGACTTTGGTTGATGCTGAGGGCTGTATAATTGGGGTGGCATCGCTGGTTCAAGACGTGACAGAGTTTCACCGTGCTGTGGATCAGTTGCGCGCCAGCGAGGAACGGTTTCGCCAGTTGGCAGAAAATATTCATGAGGTATTTTGGATTAGAGAACCGAATCAAAAGCACATAATTTATGTGAGCCCTGCTTGCGAGAAAATATGGAATTTAAGCTATCGGAGTTTGCTGTCACATCCGGAGGCTTTTTGGGATGCTATTCACCGAGACGATCGCGATCGCGTTAAGGCTGCCTTTGAAAAACAGGTGCAGGGGGATTATGATGAGGAGTATCGGGTAGTGCGATCCGACGGTTCAGTTTGCTGGGTGCGCGATCGGGCTTTTCCAGTCCGCAACGAAACAGGAGAAATTTACCGTATAGTCGGCATTGCCGAAGACATTACCCAACGCAAACTAGCAGAAGAATTCCAACAAGTCGCTCAAACCGCTCAAGCAGCCAGCCAAGCCAAAAGCTCATTCTTAGCCAATATGAGCCACGAATTGCGAACTCCCCTCAACGCCATTATCGGTTACAGCGAGATGCTCAAAGAAGACGCCGAGGATTTGGGCTGCGAAGATTTTATCCCAGACTTGCACAAAATTCAAACTGCCGGCAAACACTTGCTATCTTTAATTAGCGACATTCTCGATATTTCTAAAATTGAAGCGGGGCGGATGGAACTTTATTTAGAAACTTTCAACCCGGTTAATTTAATTGACGAGGTAGTTTCTACTGCCGAACCCTTGGTAGAGAAAAAATTTAATAAATTTGAAGTTAATTGTGCTAATGACTTGGGAGTGATGTATGCTGACATTACCAAAACTCGTCAAATATTGCTCAACCTGCTGAGCAATGCAGCAAAATTTACCGAAGGCGGGACTATTACCCTGTCCATTGAAAGAGTTAAACATGACAGCTTAACAACTCAAGAAATAGCAGAACCTTCCGATTTAATAATTTTCCGCGTAGCTGATACTGGTATTGGGATTCCCCCCGAACAAATGCAGCATTTATTTCAAGCTTTTATGCAGGGTGACGCCTCAACTACGCGCAAGTACGGCGGCACGGGTTTGGGATTGACTATTAGCCGTCACTTTTGTTTGATGATGGGCGGTGATATGCAAGTTCAAAGCCAGTTAGGTGGCGGTTCGGTTTTTACTGTGTGCTTGCCGGCGCAAGTAGAATTATTAGTAAGCAGTTAGTCTTACTTTTCGGGACGAAATTGTTAAGCTTTTCTGCATTTAAATTTATTTTTTGGGCTGGCAAGGTACGTTGTTGCGCTTCAGCGCTCATTGCTATAGAAAAGAGCGCTGAAGCGCAACAACGTACCTAAGGTCATAATACGATGCAGCATAAGTCTTATCCTAGTTGATTTGCCGTTTCTGCCGCCCCAAAAGTTGAGCTGCTAATACGCCGCCGACAAAGCCAAAGAAATGCGCTTGCCAGGAAACTCCAGGCTGCGAGGGCAAAACTCCCCAGATTAAACCGCCGTAGAAGAAACCGACAATTAAAGATACCATAATAGACGTAAAACTGCGTTCAAAAAAGCCCCGCAATAGCAAAAATCCGAAGTAACCAAAGATTAATCCGCTGGCACCAATGTGCACGGAATTGGGCGCGCCTGTCAGCC
This sequence comes from Microcoleus sp. PH2017_34_RAT_O_A, assembly GCF_020737885.1. Lineage (NCBI taxonomy): Bacteria > Bacillati > Cyanobacteriota > Cyanophyceae > Oscillatoriales > Microcoleaceae > Microcoleus > Microcoleus sp. PH2017_34_RAT_O_A. The sequence goes on from NZ_JAEQDD010000051.1 coordinate 29,223, forward strand.
AAACTCCCAATCCGCTGATGAGTACAGTAACGGCACTAACTATAAAAAAGTCGCTTACTTCTTGCAACATTATCAGCCAACCAAATGTCAGAAACGGGAGGGTATTGGCGGCTAAGTGAGCAAAACTGCCGTGCAGAAAAGGCATGAATAGGATGCCTTCAAGTCCGTCGATGCTGCGGGGGCGGACTCCGTAGGAATTCAGCGCGCCTCGAAATATGAATACATCGAGAATCTCAATAATCCAGAGGAGGGAGACGAAGCCGCCGAGAATGGCGACGTGGCTTTGCAATTCGCGGGTGATAGATTTGGTTTCTGGGTTGCTCATGGGTGGTGAGGGCGGTAATGCCGATTATTTATAATTGTAGGAGTTTCTGGCCGATTCACGCTCGGGATAGCTACGATTCACGCACGCAGCGACAGTGGGCGCTGGGTTTCAGGGTTTTTTGCAGCGCCGTGCTTATTTGAAACTATTATAACTTTGATTGAAAATTCCGCATTTTCACGCAGGGAATTATTGACCTCGATGCGTCATTATCGTAGAGGAAGTACAAAAGGAGAGTTAACTGAAGGTTGAAGGTTTAAGGTTTAAGGCAGAGTTTTTACCCCATAGATAAATCCTTGGGCTGGCAATGAGGACACTTTTGCGATCGCACACCGTCTCTCAAAAATAATCAGGAACTACTTTTCTCGGATCAAGTCATTAATTCAAGAAGTTTCATCCGGTAAAGCAAAACGAGCTGCTGTAGGTACTTATTGTAGACAAAATCTCGTACAAGCTCTACAAAGAGTTCTTGGCACCTCGTTGTAAAAGAGGAACAGAGAAATATGAACGTATTTGAGAATACACAGTCCGATCGAATTCTGCCAATTTGGGTATGGCATGGCAAAGAAGAAACCCCTGTTAGTGTCGCTACAAATCCTCAACCTTACGGCCACAAGCCGCGCTTTGACTTGTTGAATCCGCTGAAACAGTGGCTTGACAATAGTGCAATTAAAAGTCAAAAGTTAGCTCGGTTTCTGTGCAAGTTTATTCCCAGCCAGTGTCCGTTTGAGCGGGAAGTCAAAATTTGCGATCGCACTTTATTTTACATTCCGCCGCTGTGCAAGTTAAATCCGCTATACGAGCAAGTGGTGGGGCTGCGCTTTCGTGCTTTGTGTTATTTGGCCGATGAGTGCGGCGAGGATGTGACTCATTATTGTTAATTTTGCAAAAGCCTGAATTTCTAACTCTATTTTATGTGCGCCCTCCCTCTTCCTTGTTGGGGAGGGTTTTTTGGGTTTTGGGGATTAGTTGAAATATGGGCGAGTTGCGATAGACATGGGATGTATACCGCAATACGCCTGGGTTAAAACTGTTTACTCCGAGGAGTTCCCCCTAAATCCCCCTTAAGAAGGGGGACTTTGAGAAGATTCCGGTTCCCCCCTTAAGAAGCTCTGCGTTATAAGGATTTTTCTTAACATTTGAGAGCGAGCGCGAGCGAGGCTATCAAACCCTTATTCCTCGATTGCCAATTCTCAATAAACGCAAGCTGCTTTCAATAAATAAAGTTGTTAAATTGTCAAGGCTTGTGTCACAACTTCTCCTGAAATTTTTGCTGTACAAAGCTTTCAAGATTGTCAAGAAAGATGTTTATAAAGCATAGCTTCTTAAGGCGAGCTAGGGGGGGGGATCTAAGTTTAATACTTAAACAGCAGTCTGTCGATGGGTTTGAACTTAAGTTGCCACCAATGTAACCCACGAGGGAACTCTTTACTTGTCACTTTTGGGATCTTCGGGCCCAGGGGGTACTTCTCCCTTTTGTTGGGCTTCCAATAAAGCCGTTTCCACGAGAAAGGCTATCAGGTTAGCCGTGGATCGGCCTTGTTTGTCAGCCCATCGATCCAAAGCTTCATATACGTAATCAGGAAACGTAACGTGAACGCGCTTGCTCAATGTAAATATTTGTTGGTTTACTAACGCTTTTAATGGTACAAGCTTACGCTCCCGATCGTGTTGTTGCCCTGTTCTTGAAAAGAATTGACACATATTTGGGCTTATTATGTTATAATTCCTCTAATCCAATCAATACACAGTCAAAAGCCAGTCCCCCGCCATGGAAAGCAAGGACTGGCTATGGCTCCAATTAACAAGGAGATACAACTATTATGCCGTATGAGAAACGTCTCAAGCCGTGGATTGTGGTTCGTTTGCTTCCGAACCTGCAAAGGGTCGTTATCGGTCGCTTTCGCAGTTGGTCTGATGCAGAGGGTCATTTGCGTGCGATCAAATAACTGCTTCCGGCTGCGAGATTGACTTTAGTTTTCGATCCGATCGACTAATTTTGGTTGCGAGTTATTGAAGTGCGATCGCTTTTTGTTTGAGAAGGGCGATCGCATATGTTGCACTATTTTCAATAACAGGCAAGATGCCTGTTCCACAAAGAATGAGTTTTGTTGTGGGGTGGGCATCCTGCCCGCCCGCAATTTAGGGCAATGTTAAACTAGATGCAAGATATCAATTGAGTTGGGGAAAAAACCGTGACAGCTATTCTACAAGTAACAGAACAGCCAACAGCACAATGCTACTTCACTCCCGAAGAATATCTCGCCCTGGAAGAAGCAGCAGAGTACAAAAGTGAGTATCGCGATGGAGTAATTATTCCCATGACAGGCGGAACTACAAATCACAATCAAATCGCTGGCAATATTTATATTGCATTAAGTCTTGGGCTCAAAAAACAGGACTATCGAGTTTTCTTCGGTGACGTGCGTTTGTGGCTGCCGAAAAAGCGATTTTATACTTATCCCGATGTGATGGTAATTCCGGGTAAACCTGAGTATTACAATAATCGCCAGGATACGGTGATGAATCCGCAAGTAATTGTGGAAGTTTTATCGAAATCTACGAAAGCTTACGATCGCAGTGATAAATTTAAGTTTTATCAAACGCTGCCGGCATTTCAAGAGTATATTCTGATTGACCAATCTCAGGTTTATGTAGAACAGTATTGTAAGTTGGCTAACAAGCGGTGGTCGTACCATCAGTACGATGAGGAAGATGCGGCGCTAGTTTTTAATTTCTTTCAAGTTGAAGTGCCACTGGCTGATGTCTATGAGAAGGTGGATTTTGCGGCGGAAGATGAGGCGGAGAATCAGCCAGAAGAGAGTGAGGTGGAATAAGGGCGATCGCTTTCTTATTTATTCAAGCACTTTAGTCAAATTGGCTGAGAGTTAACTCTATTTTTGTTTGGGTGTCGCTTGCTGTTGACATTGTTTTGTTACCAAATAGCGATCGACTAATTTTATTGTAGCAATTTACCCTATCATCTATAGAGCAAAAAATCCATTCCATTATTTATTTGCGATTGTATTTTTGTCGATACCTTTCGATCGCTGCTTTCAGCTTAGAGTTAAGTGCTGGTGGATTTTCTATCGCTGAGGTAACAATTTTCCAATTTGGTTCGGAAAGAACGATCGGTTCTGGTTTAAGTGGCATTTCTTGGGCTAGATTTAGAGCAACTTCGAGCAGATATTCGCTCAGACTAATACCCCACAGGGTAGCTGCTTTTTCTAACAGTTCTTTTTGTTCCTGATTGATAGTTATCTCAAGGGTGCTTGTTTGGGGAGTTTGTGTAGGGGTTGACATATTTTTTCACTGAGAGCAAGGTTGGCTCATTTGATATTATAGCAATTTTTCAGATGGGCGATCGCACTTGCTTTGAAAAGGGCGATCGCTCCTCCCTCGTGTTAAACTGAATAAGGGCGATCGTGTTAACTCAGGAAAAAATAGCCGTGACACAAATGAGTAGCTTAGTGAATAATTAGCAGGCAAGAGAGAAGTTTGTTATGAGCGCGATCGAACGAATTAAAGAAAAGTTGGCACAACTCCGAGAGCACGACACCAAGTTATGGGTGATGCAGGTCGAACACCACAAGTATCAGCTTTCCCCTCCCTTGTCGGAAGAATTTATCGCCAACTGGGAAGCTCGTGCCCAGGTAAAGCTCCCAGAAGAATACCGATTATTTCTCCGCGAGCTTGGAGAAGGCCCAGCAGGCCCTGGTTTGGGGATGCGGAAGCTCACCGAGACAAATTTAACGTCGGATCTAAAAGAGCCCTTTCCCCTCGTTGAACCATTTTTAGGTTTAGGATCGATTGACACTTCAAAGCTCGATTCAGAGCAGGAATGGGAAGCTTACAAGAAGTTTCTCGCCGAATGGAAAAAAATTCCTGACGGTGGTAGCCTGTTGCTAACACATTACGGTTGCGATATTTATGGGGAGCTTGTTCTCAACGGTAAGTATTGCGGAGAAATTTGGATTTGGGAAAGCAATTCTCCATCATATTGTCCCTTTGGCTATGCCGTTCACCTTCACGATCCCGAGCAAGAGCCTCGTGCTGATATCCCAAAGCACTTTACCTTTTTTCAGTGGTACGAACACTGGCTTGATGCAGCATTGAAAGAATTTACGAGCATCACAGAAAACCACACCTAACTAATTTGATATATTCTTCCTTTGGTCACAGGTATCTATTTCCCTACATCTAAACAATTTCTAAACATTCCCGCTTCTCTCCGTCAGATTCGGGGCGATCGATTCTACGCTGCAATAACGCATCTATCGCTGGATTTATAGTTTCCCGAACTTCTCCATTTTCATCATAAATTACCACCTCAAGCCATCGAGCTTTTGCCAAACCAACGGCATATTTAAAAGCTGCTTCCTGAGTAGCAAACACCTTCTCACTTGACTCTAGATTTTCCTCAGTCACCGCCCACCCATTTGGATGAGGTAATACGTGCAGTTTCCGATTTAATTCCTTCAATACCCGCTGCCGCAACCCAATTAAAGTAATGCCGACAATTGTTTCACTATCCTCATTATAGCGGGCGATAACTCCATCGCTAATGTCCACAGCTACAGCCTCTCGCGGTTCTCCCAGCGAGAGATAGAGAACATCCGCTTCCTTATCGTAAAAACCTGTAATATTTGTGGAGTCTTCGAGAATTTTTACTGTTGTGTCCATATTATTCGCTTATTTGATGATGGCTGTCTTCTGAGGTAAGCTGTTGTGATAAATCCATCAGAGTTATTTATTTCTAGATACACCACTACCACAAATTTTCTACTTTCGGGAATCAATGGATAGAAGCGTAGGGCTAGTAATCCGCCTGTAACGTCATCTATTTGAATCAGATCGGGATTTTCTAAAGTTTCTAAAACTCGCTCATATTGAGCTTGCATTTCAGGGTGTTCTTTCAAGATATGTTGCCATCGCTCTTTGGTGAGGCGTATTGGAACATTATTGAATGAACGGCTCGTCCAAAGTAGATTGCTATCTTCCGTCATTTTATCTGAAATTTCATAAATAAGCAAGGGCATCTACAAGAGATGCCCCGTACTGCGTAACTACGCGCCGACAGCTTCCTTGGCCGCGTACAACACCTCAGCATTAATTAGAGCAATACCGCGCTCGCGAGCAAACTTCTCAGTATTCCGCTTGACTTTCCCGCGCACAAAACCGGGGATTTTGTTCAATTCTGCCTGTCCGTCCTTCGTCCAATTCATATCAGAATCAGCCGAAATTCCCTTGGTAATAACTTCCTTAGTATCGTGGCCGCCAAAGATTTCCAGCAAGTGGTCTTCCATGCCCAAAGTAAAGGAATTGTAGACCAAATCTACGCACTGATTTGTGCCTTCATAGCCCAAAAATGGCTTGTAGCCGATCGGGAAATTTTGCACGTGAATCGGCGCAGCAATCACACCGCACGGAATATCAAGCCTTTTACCCACGTGGCGTTCCATCTGCGTGCCGAAAATCGCCGAAGGTTCGGCTTTGGCGATCGCATCCCCGATCGCCCCATGATCCTCCGTCACCAGCACTTCATCGCAATATCCTTTTACCTCTTCCCGGAACCAATCAGCATCGTGTTTGCAGTAGGTTCCTGCCCACACAACGTGGATACCCATCTCGCGAGCCAAAATCTTCGTCATCGCCGCAGCGTGCGTATTATCGCCAAATACGACGGCTTTTTTGCCGGTTAAGTTTTGGCAGTCGATCGACCTTGAGAACCAAGCAGCCTGAGACACAAACCGCGTTTGTTGGTCAATAAACTCTTCATAATTAACATCCGCACCTTGAGCATTCAGAACTTCCTGAATCTTCCGAATGCAGCGCGCAGTTTCCACCACACCCATCGGCGTAATATCCACCATCGGCGTGCCGAATTCTTTTTGCAAATACTCCCCGGCTGCCATCCCCAATTCCCGATAAGGAACAAGGTTAAACCAAGCGCGCGGCAGTCTTTTTAAGTTGTGAACCGAAGCACCTTCGGGAATAACTTCGTTGACTTCGATTCCCAAATCTGCCATCAAACGCTTCAACTCGGTGCAGTCGTGCTGGTTGTGGAAACCCAGCGTAGACATACCGATAATATTCACCGATGGTTTTTCGCTTTTACCTTCCAAATCGCCTTTTTTGCGAGCTTTGTTAATGTAAAGTTGGACGATTTGATCCAAAGTCCGATCGGCAGCTTGGAGTTCGTTAAACCGATAATGGTTAACATCCGCCAGCATCACATCGCCTTTGGCATCCAATTGAGCTCGGTTAACAAAGTTTTCCAAGTCTTCTTGCAGAATGCTGGAGGTGCAAGTCGGGGTAAGTACAATTAAATCGGGGTGCTCTTCTCTGTCTTTGCGGGTGATATTGTCCACCACCCGTTCCTGCGAGCCCCGCGCCAGTACGTGTCTGTCAACCACGCTGGTAGTTACCGGAGTGAAGTCCCGTTCCCTCTCCAGCATCGATCGCATCACGTTAAAATAGTCGTCTCCAATCGGTGCGTGCATGATCGCGTGGACGTTTTTGAAGGAAGTCGCAACGCGCAGAGTGCCGATGTGGGCTGGGCCTGCGTACATCCAATAAGCCAATTTCATAGGTATTTTCCCTTATGCTGGTTGAGATTTGCCCGATCGGGCGATTACTGCTAAATTTTAAGGTTGTTTGAGATTTTCTCACCAGATGAATCCTTTAGAAATAGTAACTTTCTGAAGATTTACAGATGGGAAAAATCCTCAAACGCTTTTACAGGTTGGGCTTTGACTCGCCATTGCCACAACTTTACCTTTGTTTTATGGCAATAATTCTTAATTTATTGTCAAGTTTCGTTAAGAAGCTGACACATCTTATCAAAGTAGGGTGCTTATGGCGAACCTTGCTCAATACAGCTCTTGCATAAGTCTGCGATCGACACACAAACCGCAGATTTCAGGCAGATAAATACAGATAAACGCAGATAATTTTAGGGTAGGAAAGCTTAGGAGTGGAAGAGGTCTAATTTCCTTAAGCAACAGACAAATCATACCAAATTAGGATGCTAAATGCACACTTTACACATAAAAGATACGTTAGTTGACTTTTTAGGCAATACGGGCTACACTATTAATTAATCCACTATTTCCTCGACACCGAAACTTGCAAAGATCGGGAAATATTGACGTAAAACAAATCCTTGTTGACAAAACCCATGAAACTATCCAAAATAGACTTGAGCAATGTCTTAGCAGTCGGTCACTCTAACGGCCAGCTAGGACTGTTGATCGATCGCGGGGAATGCCTCGAATTTATCGAAATTGCCGCACCCGAAGCTGCAATGCACGGCCTGCACATGGTTGATTTCATAGCCAATACAGATTCTACCGAACTCAGTGGCGGTATTGAATTAACAGAAATTGCCCCAGCCGACGAACCCATTGCTATGATGCCGGTTGATTCGGCAATGGCTAGCGCGATCGGATACAATGAAGAGGATCAAGTTTTGCAAATAGAATTTAGCAGCGGGTCAGTCTATCAATACAGCGACGTAGAATCGGAAATTTGGGAATCTCTGCAAGAAGCTGATTCTACAGGCCGATTTTTTAACTCCGAGATTAAAGGTTATTATTCCAGCCGGTGCGTAGATGACTCGCTCTAAAACGGATACAAGCCCTCGACTCCTATCCTGGAGAGATTAAAATTTTACACTTAAGTTCGGAATCGGGTGATTCACAGCGCTGCAATTAAATCTCAAATCGAAAAATGGAAAATCGACTGACGGGCGTGTAGTTAGCAGTCGCACAGTGAAGCGGTTTGATTGAAGTGTGAATACTTGCGTAATTTGACCGAAAACATAGATGCGAGGCTAAATTCAAGCAATCTCCTAAAAGCTGAGATTGTTTTTTTGTCAGCCGTGCGATCGATCGCCACACCAAATCATTGCACAAATCCTGTATCTGTGCTTTTGTTTACCTAACTGCTGAGGTGAAAAAGCCCCAGGCCCATGCAAGTCAGCAACAGCTCTTTGCTGGATACGGCGTGTCTTCCCACACATCCCAAAACATAGCTCTTGAGTGATAATGAAGAATAACATAGGATTTACGGAAAAAACCCGGTTCATAGGAAAAAATCTTGAGATTGTCAGCAACTACCAACAAAGAAACCGGGTTTCTAGCCCGCCGCGCGTAAGTCCTGTAATATTGACCAACAAGCACACCTAATTTGAGAGAACCAACTATGATGGCAATTCCCGGCGTTGCAGTTCTCGCTCTCATTTATGAAAGCAGCACTTCCCTGGTTTACCGCGGCCGCAACGAGCAAGACAACCAACCTGTTATTATCAAAATTCTCAAAGAAGACTATCCGACTCCCGAAGAACTGAATAGATACAAACGGGAATATGACATCACTGCCAACTTAAACCAGCTCGACGGAGTTGTTAAAATGCACAGGTTGCAGCAGGTTAGAAATAGTCTGGCAATGATTTTAGAAGATTTTGGTGGCGAATCTTTAAAAATATTTATGGCTACCCAAAAATTTACCTCTTTGGGATTTTTGACCACAGCCATCAAAGTTGCTGAAACTTTGGGAGAGATTCACGCAAAAAATGTAATTCATAAAGATATAAACCCCTCTAATATAGTTTTTAATCCCGCGACTGGACAAGTTAAAGTCATAGATTTTAGCATCTCAAGTGACTCAAATCAGGAAAACGTTGCCAATAAAAATCCCAACTTTTTAGAAGGGACTTTAGCCTATATGTCGCCGGAACAAACCGGCAGAATGAACCGGGTAATCGATTACCGCACGGACTTTTATTCCCTTGGCGTCACCTTCTATGAAGTCCTGGCAGGACAGCTCCCTTTTACCACTACCGATCCCATGGAGTTAGTTCACTGTCACATCGCCAAACAGCCAGTACCTCTCGCTGAACTTTCACCAGAAATTCCTCAAGCTATTTCAGACATTGTGATGAAATTGCTAGCAAAAGCGGCTGAGGATCGCTATCAAAGTGCTTGGGGACTGAAAGCGGATTTGGAATCCTGTCTGTTTCAGTTGCAAACATCTGGGGTTATTTCCGAGTTTGCTCTCGGCAGCCAAGATATTTCTGACAAATTTCAAATTCCTCAAAAACTTTACGGCAGACAGCGAGAAGTTGAAACTCTTTTAGCGGCATTTGAACGGGTAGCAGCAACAAATAATCGAGCCTACCGCATCGAACAGTCCCAAATTTCTGTCATCAAGAAAGAGAGCAAATCGCGCAAAGAAAGTTCCCTGTCAGTGCTCGCGAGAGGACAGCATAAATCCCGCAGCGAGATGATGCTGATTGCTGGTTATTCCGGCATTGGCAAATCTGCAATGGTGAAGATTTTAGACAAACCTATTACCCGCAGGCGCGGCTATTTTATTTGGGGAAAATTTGACCAGTACAAGCGGACTATTCCTTACTCAGCAGTTGTTAGCGCCTTTTCGGAATTGGTGCGACAACTCTTAACTGAAAGCGAAGCTCAATTGGCAGTTTGGCGCGAAAAACTCCGTACTGCTTTCGGGCAAAACGGGCAAATTATTATTGATGTAATTCCCGAAGTAGAACTAATTGTCGGAGCTCAGTCTCCTGTAGCTGAATTGGGGCCGACGGAATCTCTCAACCGCTTTAATTTAGTCTTTCAAAATTTCATTCGCGTATTTTGCCAGCCCGAACATCCGCTGGTAATTTTTCTCGACGATTTGCAGTGGGCTGATTCTGCCACACTCAAATTGATTGAGTTGATGATGACAGATGAAGCTACTCAATATCTGTTTTTAATTGGCGCTTATCGGGATAATGAAGTCAGTCCCACTCATCCTTTAATGATGACTGTGGAGACGCTGCGAAATCAGGAAGCCATCATTAATGAGATTGCTCTGTCGCCGCTGGGGGTGGACAACATCACTCATTTGATTGCCGAGACTTTGCACAGCGATCGCAAATCGGTCAAACCCTTAGCTGAACTGGTTGTCAGTAAAACAGACGGCAATCCTTTTTTTGTTAATCAATTCCTACAAACATTGTATCAAGAAAATCTGCTAGTTTTTCATCCGCCACAGTTGGGGAGCAAGGGCGGCTGGCATTGGGATATGACTCAAATTGAGCAGTGCGCTATCACTGACAATGTAGTAGATTTGATGGTGCAGAAGTTGAGAAAACTGCCAAGTTCAACGCAGCAGGTTTTGCGTTTAGTGGCTTGTTTGGGCAACGAATTTGACTTAAATACTCTTTCTTTAATTAATGAGAAAGAAGCGTCGGAAACTTTTTCTCACCTGTTGCCGGCGATTAAGTCGGGGCTGATTCTGCCGACTTCGGAATTGGAAAGCAAGTCATTAGATTACGTGCTGTTTCCGCTGTTAATTCTCAATTATAAATTTTTGCACGATCGCGTACAACAAGCAGCTTATGCTTTAATTGATGATTCGCAAAAAAAAGACGTTCACCTGAAAATCGGCAGGCAGATCCTCGAAAATACTCCTGCTGAATATCGCGCTGACAGAATCTTTGAGTTAGTCGATCACTTGAATGTAGCGCGATCGCTAATTCGAGACGAGCGAGAACTAATTGAACTGGCAACCCTGAATTTAGACGCCGCCCGCAGAGCCAAAGATGCCACTGCTTATGTTGCTGCGTTGCAGTATTTAACCGCAGGTATGGACGGTTTAACCGCCGATATCTGGGATTCCCACTACGATTTAGCCTTTGCTCTGCACATGGAGCGCGCTAACGTTGAGTATCTGAACGGCTATTTCGAGCATTCAGAAGAATTTATCAACATAACTTTGCAAAAAGCGCGATCGCCTTTAGAAAAAGTAGAAATTTACAACCTCCTGATCGTGCAGTACACCCTGCGAGCCAAATACGAGGAAGCAGTTAAAGCTGGAATCAAAGCCTTGAACTTGCTGGGCATTGACTTGCCGCTAGACGGGCTGCAAAAAGTCATAGCCGAAGAATTTGCAGCAGCCACAAACTTTTTAGCAGGTAGAGAAATAGCTTCCCTGATTGACGCTCCCGAAATGACAGTACCCGACAAAAAAGTCGCAGTCAAATTAATCACCAACTTCTTAACATCAGCTTACCTCAGCAATCCCGACTTGTGGAAAGTCAGCGTTTTAAAAGGAGTCAATCTTTCTCTCACCTACGGTTTAGTACCCGAAGCATCTCTCTGCTACGCAGGCTACGGTATGTTCTTAAACGCTGTTTCGGGAGATTACAAAGCCGCGTATCAATTTGCCATGCTATCGCTGAATTTGAGTGAAAAATCTGGCAATATCGGCTTGAAGTGCAGAGCTTGTTCTTCGCTGGTTAGTATTTTTCATTACTGGTTCAACCATATTAAAGAGGCACACGCAATCAGTAATGAAGGATATCAAGCAGCTTTAGAATCAGGAGATTTAGAATATGCCGGTTATATCCTATCCAACCGCATAGCCAATTACTTTTTTCAAGGCAAAGAAATATCGCAAATTCTGGCAGACACGAGCAGGTATTTGCAGTTCAGCCAAAAAACCAAAAATCAGCTTGTTACCGATACATTATTAGGAGTGGAGCTGATACTGCGTAACTTGAGCCAACTCACTGTTGACAAGTTTGTCTTTGAAAGCGACGATATGAGCGAAGCTGAATACGTACAAAACTGTCAAGCTCATCAAAATTTGTACTCGCTTTGCCTTTACCAGATTCGCAAATGCCAGGTAATGTACTGGTATGGCAACTTCAATGAAGCACTACAACTAGCATTGGAAGTAGAAAAGCAACTATCTTTTATTACCGGAGCGATACCCGCTACCGAGTGGAATTTTTTCTTTTCTCTAGTTTTAGCTGCCGTTTTTCCCAATGTTTCAAAAAGCAAGCAAAAACAATATCTGGAAAAGTTAGAAGCCAATCAAAAACAGATGAAAATCTGGGCTGATAACTGTCGTGAAAACTTTCTGCACAAGTATCTTTTAGTACAAGCAGAAATAGCCAGAATTACTAAGAAAGATTCAGAAGCTGTAGAGCTTTACGATTTCTCGATCAATTTAGCTCAAGACAATGAGTTTGTCCAAAATGAAGCCCTCGCTAACGAACTAGCCGCCAAGTTTTGGTTGAGTAAAGGCAAATATCAATATGCCAAAATCCACTTGCGCGAAGCTCACTCGTGCTACTTGCGCTGGGGTGCAGTCCGCAAAGTTGAAGATTTAGAACAGAAGTATCCCCAGTTGCGGGAAATGACGCCGCTCAACGGCAGTTTTCACAACAATCAAACTACCACAACTATTCATACTTCTACTGGAAGCGATGCGAGAGTGCTGGATTTAGCAACTGTAATGAAAGCATCTCTGGCAATTTCCAGCGAAATTGTCCTAGACAAATTGCTGGCTTCTTTGATGAGGATATCCCTCGAAAACGCAGGCGCACAATCCGGGTTTTTAATTTTGGTGAGAGATGAAAAACTGTTGATTTCTGCCAAAGCGTCAGTAATTGCTGAAGATGTAGCAGTGCTGCAATTTACGCCTGTGGAAGAATGTCAGGATTTGCCTGTTACGGTGATTAATTATGTGGAAAGGACTCGCTCGGACTTGGTGTTGAGCAATGCTGTGGCTGAGGGGCGATTTACTGCCGATCCTTACATCGCCAAACACCAGCTCAAATCTCTTTTGTGTACGCCGATTGTCAATCAAGGCAAACTAATTGGGATTCTTTATTTAGAAAACAATTTAACACTCGGGGCTTTTACGGCGCATAGATTGGAAGTTTTAAGGCTGCTTTCTTCGCAAGTTGCTATTTCTTTGGAAAATGCTCTGCTTTACAATTCTGTGGAGCAGAAAGTGCAAGAGCGGACGTATGAGTTAAATGACAAGAATGAGCGTTTAGAACAAACTTTGCTGGAGCTGAAACTAACTCAAGCTCAATTAATTCAAACTGAAAAAATGTCGAGTTTGGGGCAAATGGTGGCTGGTGTTGCTCACGAAATTAATAACCCTGTAAGTTTTATCTACGGCAATCTCAATCCAGCTAGCGACTACGTGAAAGACTTGCTGAAGTTGATTGAGCTTTACCAGCACCACTATCCCGAACCTGCTGATGAAATCATCGAGGAAATAGAAACAATTGAACTGGAATTTTTGAGCGAAGATTTGCAAAAGCTGCTGGATTCTATGAAAGTCGGAGCGGAAAGAATCCGGGATATTGTGTTGAGTTTGCGGAATTTCTCGCGCCTGGATGAAGCGCAAATGAAGTCGGTTAATATCGATGAAGGCATAGACAGTACAGTGATGTTGCTGCAACCCCGCCTGAGAAAAGAAGGTGGCCGTTTGGGAATTGAGGTGATTAAAAATTACAGCAAGCTACCGTTAATTACTTGTTATGCGTCGCAGTTGAATCAGGTATTTATGAATATTTTGACAAATGCGATCGATGCGCTGCTGTTGGCAAGAGATTGCCCGGAAAGCTCTCATAAACAGCCTACTATTACAATTTCTACGGAGGTGACCGATCGCAATTCTGCTATTATTAGAATGGCTGATAGTGGGCCAGGGATGAGCAGTGAGGTGCTGCACAAGATATTCGATCCGTTTTTTACAACTAAGCCGGTGGGTTCGGGAACTGGTTTGGGATTATCGATTTCGCACTCGATTGTTGTGAGTTCTCATGGCGGAAAGTTGAGTTGTGTTTCTGCACCTGGAGAGGGGACTGAGTTTATTATTGAAATTCCGATCGCCCCCAAGCAAGTTTTGTAAGGAAGAAAGGGGGAATATCTGGTGAATATTGGGTGAATATTGGGTGAATATTGGGTGAATTTCCGTTGGATACCCGGCGAATGGAATTCGCGGCTACACAAACAATGTCCGCCTCCGCGGACTAAGAAAGAAAGAAAGAAAGAAAGAGAGAAAGGACGAATGGAATTCGTGGCTACACAAACAATGTCCGCGCAACGCGAGACTAAGAAAATTGTATTTGGCGGTACAATTGGTCGATCGCAATTTCGACATCCACTGATTCCAGTCGCAAAGTATCGCCCAAACCATACTCCGACAGCACCCATAGCCCTTGTTCGTTGCGCCGAAACATTTCTACTCTGGGCTGTTCGACTTGCACCAAGACGTACTCTTGCAGCGTTGAAAATTGGCGATATTTAGCAAATTTTGCGCCGCGATCCAAAGCTTCTGTTGAAGGTGACAAAACTTCGACAATCAAGGAAGGAAATTGCACCAATTGCGGATCGTTATCGCGATCGTCGCAAGTTACCACAACATCAGGATAAAAATACTTTTGTCCTGGTTCCACTTGGACTTTGACATCGGCCATGTACATCTCGCAAGGGCGATCGACAAGGGCATCATCTAGAACCTTGGAGAAGTTGAAGGTAATCCGATTGTGATTGCGGGTTCCGCCACTCATAGCGACGACTTCGCCATCCCAATACTCGTAGCGCTCTTCTTGGGTGGGTTCCCAAGTCAGGTATTCTTCTGCGCTCATCAATAGGCGATCGGGTAAAGCAACCATAATGCGATGCCAACTAGATACCAGTTTTTTTCTGATGCCATTGTATCACCTCAGCGCACAATTAATTGACCGAATAAACCGCTTTTTCCCGATCGTTCTTTTTCCAGCAGACACGCTTCTAATTCAAACAAGCGGCGGTAGGTGAGGGAATCATTTGTGACTGGATGCTTCCTGGTTTCTTGTTTGCGGGATTCGTACAAAGCGATCAGTTTGCCGTAGCCGGGGGCGATCGATCAAACTCGATCGCCCCGAATGTCGAAATCTGCTTGCACTTCGCACTGCTTGGGGTTGATGGAGGCGATCGCGCTTATGTCAACGATCGCCACTCGGAAGATTTCGATCGAATCTAGGGTTGTCTTTCATTCAAGGTAATCGTGGTAATCTCACTCCGCGGTAACGGCCAAACCAGAAACCACAGGCGCGATCGCATTTAACATCAAAACAGGATGCTCACCTTCCACCTGACGGCAATTCCAGTCATTCCTAAATAACAAAACCGGCCTTCCCCAACAATCCTTCACCGTCACAGTATTAAACAGCCGTCCCACCTTGGCCAGGGCATCCCAACCGCCATCTACCCAACGAGCTACACTGTAAGGCAACATATCGATCGTAGTTTCGACATTATATTCCGACTGCATTCGGAACTGCACCACTTCAAATTGCAACTGTCCCACAGCCGCCAAAATCGGTTCGCGTTTCGACTCATCAACCGAATACATAATTTGCACAGCGCCCTCTTCCTGCAACTCCGAAACACCTTTGCGGAACTGCTTAAACTTAGAAGGATTCGGATTTCTCAAAAAGGCAAAAAGTTCCGGCGAAAAACAGGGAATCCCTTCATATTCGACTTTTTGACCGGTGAAAATAGTATCGCCGATCGCAAAAACCCCCGGATTGTTCAAACCGATAACATCGCCCGGATACGCAACCTCGATCGATTCCCGATCCTGAGCAAATAACTTTTGAGGTCTTGACAAACGCACCGTTTTACCAGTCCGAGCGTGAGTGACGTTCATGTCCTTTTCAAACTTGCCGGTACAAACGCGAATAAACGCCACGCGATCGCGATGTCTCGGATCCATATTCGCTTGCAACTTAAACACAAACCCGGTAAAATCTTCGTAAGTTGGCGGAAGTTCCCCGGCGCTGCTGTTGCGGGCGATCGGCTTCATGGCGTAATCTAAAAACGCATCCAAAAACAGCTCGACCCCAAAATTGCTCATCGCACTACCAAAGAAAACGGGAGTCATTTTCCCAGCGCGAACGGAGTCTAAATCGAGTTCAGTTCCCAACTCATCCAACAGTTCCAACTCTTCTTTGAGCTGATAGTAAAGGTCTTGTTCCAACAAATCCTCAATGCGCGGATCGCCCAATTCGATCACCGTATCAACAGCAGCGCGAGAACCGTGTTTAGTCCGCTCGAACAAGTGAATTTTGCGCCCTCTGCGATCGAAAACACCTTTAAAGCGATCGCCCGTACCGATCGGCCAATTCACCGGATAAGTCTGCAACCCCAATTCCTTCTCAATTTCGTCCAACAAATCCAAAGGATCTCTGCTAGGGCGATCGAGCTTATTAAAGAAAGTAAAAATAGGCAAACGTCGCAACTTACAAACTTCAAATAACTTGCGAGTTTGCGGTTCCAAACCCTTAGCAGCATCCTCAAGCATCACCGCATTATCAGCAGCCGCCAGAGTACGATAAGTATCTTCACTAAAATCTTGGTGTCCGGGAGTATCGAGCAGATTAATGTGATAATTTTGATATTCAAACTGCAAAACAGTAGAAGTAATCGAAATTCCCCGCTGCTGTTCCATCGCCATCCAGTCAGAAGTAGCGTGTCGCTGAGCCCGCCGTGCTTTCACAGAACCTGCTTCGTGAATTGCACCTCCGTAAAGCAGCAGCTTTTCTGTCAAAGTAGTTTTCCCCGCGTCAGGGTGCGAGATAATAGCAAAGTTGCGCCGGCGCTCAACAGCAGTTAGCAGTTCAGTTTCGAGTTCTGTTGTCATCACAAAATAGGTAGGGGAATCATCACCCGATCGCCATTATAGCCTGTGCTAGAGTTGCTATTAAAGGTAAAATTATCACTAAAGTCAAGGAATCAAAGTAATATGTACGACTCCGACAAGCGAAAGCTGCTATCACTGGTGTGTCACGGGGCGATTTTTTTCAGCACGTTAGTTTTATCGATCGGAGCGCCGATCGCTGTATTGTTAGTATCTGATGACCCCGTTGTCAAAGAAAACGCCACCGAAGCCATCAATTTTCACTTGAATGTATGGGTGTACAGCGCTGTGATTGTGGCGTTAACTGTGGTGACTTTTGGGCTTGCCGGGTTTATCCTAGTGCCGCTAGGTTATCTCCTACATTGGGGACTGACAATCATGGCTATTATCCACGTGTTGCAAACTCCAAACGAAGCTTACCGCTACCCTTTTATTTTCCGAATAGTTTAGACAGCAAATCGCGCTTCATTATCGATTTTAAACAACCCGATTTCTTCAATAGACCTCTTGCAAAAATCCTTTTAACCAAATTTTGGGACGGGCTAGAAGCCCATCCCACAAGAAAAAAGATTTTTGTGGGATGGGCTTCTAGCCCGGAAGGAAGAAGGAAGAAGGAAGAAGGAAGAGGAAAGAAGGAAGAAGGAATAAACTATCCGCAATTCCCAATTCCCAATTCCCAATTCCCAATTCCCAATTCCCGATTCCCAATATTCATCGCATTTCAGGAACTCTCACAGGATCTGTCGGTGGCATAACCGCCTCTTTAGCATTCAACTTGATATTCAACTCGCGAATCCGGCGCGACAGCAAGCGAATAATATTAACAGCAATTCCCGGCGTTTCATCGATCGCATCATAAAGCTGCATTTGAGTCAGCATCAAACACTCCGATTGTTCCAGAGTCGAAATAGAAGCCGATCGAGGTTCCGCATCAAATAGCGACATTTCCCCGAAACAAGCCCCCGCTTTCAACTGTGCCAAATCCCGATCGCCTATATGCACCCGCACCGTACCCGATACCAAGATATAGAGCGATCGACCTTCTTGTCCTTCCGTAAAAATCCTGTGCTTAGAAGGAAACGAAAGTTCGTCCATTACCGATGCTAGACGGACAAGAAAATCATCCCGCAGTTCCTTAAAAATCGGAACTTCCCTGACAAACAATAGGCGTTCGACGCTAGTTAACATAATGCGATGCAGTGATTAATTTAAACTTTAACAAAGGAAGGGGAATTGGGCATTGGGCATTGGGCATTGGGCATTGGGCATTAGGTATTGGGAATTAGGTATTGAAGATAGTTTCTTTTTGTTCCTTCTTCCTTCTTCCTTCTTCCTTCTTCCTTCTTCCTTCTTCCTTCTTCCTTCTTCCCTCTTCCTTCTTTACCTTTTCCCCCCAGCACCCAACTCTGCCATCATCTCTTCAACTTGAGCTGATACCAAATTATCGGGGTCATTTTGCAGCCTCGGCAACAATTCGAGCAAAGCCCGCGGTGAAGCTATTTTCAAATAGGCTAACACTGCTTCGCGGACAAAACCCGTCGGGTGTTGCAGACAGACAAGAGTTTGTTGGGCGGTAAGGCTCCAACGCGCTTCCCTCGCCAAGTGAAAACAGCAAGCTAAAGTCCAATCCGAAAGGAAATGGCGCAATTCCAGTAAGCGGCGCAAACGATCGCTCGGGGATAGAGGTTTGTACACCATTAATTCCGAGAGATTGCTCAATTTCTCTCTTTCCGAGTGCTGATCCAACAAATTGATCAGCGATCGCTTCTTAGCGATATCCACAGTATTGTCGAGAATTTCCAATCCCCTAGCCACCAAAGAAGGTTGGCCAGAAGCAATGTTGAAAGCAGCAGCTTGTACGGTGTCCAACGGATAAAGAAACTTCATCAGCAAAAAACATCGTTCCTTAGCATCAGCTTCCAACCCCGCCAGAGCGCGCTGCAACAATTGAGCCGTATCGTTCTCGGGTGCACCCCTGCTGGCATCTCGATCGGCAAAATTGCCATAGGTTGTTACACCAGACAAATCCACCATAGCTGCATAAATTTGACCGATAAACATCAACTCCTGTTCGATAAGAGTTTCCAATCCGCTGCGGCCGATGCGGTCTAGAATCCCTTCTATACCCGCTTCCGATGGCATTTTCAACAGGATGCGGAGGATGTTGCGCCTGGTAGTTCCCCAAGCCGTCATCAAATTGCTGACCAAAATGTCGATCGCCTCCACAGTCCCTATTTGACCGAGAGCCGTCCAAGCTTGCAATCTGACCAAATCTGACTTATGGATATCCTCAGCCAAATAGACGAGCAAAGGAATCGCATCATTGTGAAGTTTGACGATCGCCTGCAAAGCCGCTTCCCGAGTCGATTTGTAACCGAGTCCGCGCAGCAGCGAAGGATAATATTCTTCCGAATGAGTAGAAGAAATCACGTCTAACAGAGCGCAGCGCACTCGCAGAGATTCATCTTGCAACAGATTGGGAATATAAAGCCGCAGTCCTTGCAAATAATCAGCCTCTCCCAGAGCCCGCGTCCCCATCACCCGTTCTCGTTCCATCTTGTGCGTCAGCATTTGGCGCAGCGTATTAGTAGCCTCTGCCTTTTGCTGGCGATCGCCCCTTCTCATAATTAAAGCAGCCGCCGTACCCCGTACTACCGGATCGACATTCGGCTGCAAATAAGGCCGCAAGTTGTCAATATTCGGTTCAGCCTCCGTCAGCCAGATGTAGCGCAAAGCCAAGGCCAGCACCTCCGGCGGCAAGGATTGCTGCGATAGAGCCCGTACAGCTTCTAAATATTCCGGGTTTGGGTGTTGCAGCATTGTTTCCAAGCTCTGGCGCTGCAAAGCCGAAGGTAACACTTCCAGGATCGGCGCCAAAACTTCTCCGACATTTTTCGGGTCAATTTGCGTCAGCAGTTCTATACAAGAGCGCTTTTCATCTTCGCCCCCCGGCTTTTCCAGAGTTTCCACCACTGCGCGTTTGAGAGCTTTCAGGTCAACGTCAGTGACGCCCAAGCGCCCCCGTTCAGCACTTTTGACCAACAAACCCACGTATTGAGAGCGGATCAGCCAGACTACAAACAGCCACACCAAAGCCAAAAGTACGATCGCCCCGATGAATACCAAGCTTTGGTTGTCATGAAATAGTGTGTCTTTTTCGTCTTGGTGGGGAAGTACCTTGTCTGTCACCCACAGCATAATTAGGATGCCAACTCCTGTCACACCGCAGGACAGAGGTTCGCCCACACCGTTGACTAGAGTTTGAATTCCCGATCGAATATTGTCAGGAATCGGTTGGAATAAAACCGGGCTCACAGTTTCCAACAGCGTGTAGTGCAGCAGTTCGTCCAGAAATCTCAGCAATATCAGTCCGATGAACACAGATACTAGCTGGCCCAGGGATGCTCCTATCGTCAGCACGCCCAGAATAGCGATTCCCGCCGGCAAAATCATCGCCGTCACGAATACACCGATTCGTTCTACCAAGCGGCTCGATGCGAACCACTGAGTCGCCACTTGAAACAGACCTTGAATCCCCTCGTAAATGCCCAAAAAGCTAGCAATCCAGCTAGCTCCACTAGCGCCGTCCGAAGGGTTTTGGTATTCTAGCTGGCTGTAGAATTGAAAATCTACCAACACATAGAGGACTTCTGCAAGGACGAAAAAACTAACTAGAGGTATGGCGTATTTTTGGAGAGGGCCTGTTATTTTTCGGGCGGTAAATTCTTGTTGGTCGTCTTCGTCCTCGTCATCTGTCCAGTGAGCCGTTTCCGGGAAAGCTTGACGGTATTTTTCTGTGAGGTAGTACAGCAACAGCGAGCCTGTCGCCACCATTAACCCCGATACTAGAGTAACGTTTTTGAGTCCGACTACATAGAGCAAAACTGGCAGAGAAAACCCGCTAACTACCCCAGCCACTAGATAACCACTACTGACTAGCGGATAGGTGCGCTTGATTTCTCTAATATTAAACAGTTGGTTGGAAGTAATGGAAGTATTGAGGTCGTTGAGGACATAGCAAGCTTCCACCCACAGCCACATCAAAAAAATAGTAATAAAAGCGATGCTGATGCCAGCTATCTTAGTATTTTCGTAGCCGATGCCGAATCTAAACAAAAATAGCGGTACCGACATCATTCCCAGAACCGCTACAACGGTGCGTCTCAGCGGCAGGATTTTTTGCATCCACGAGTAGACAAATCCCAAACCAGAACCAATAAAGGCGCTGGCTATATAGATAAAGGGCATTTTGTCCGCACCGAATTCGTCTAAAAACAGACCTACCGTGCTGAGTTCCAGCCAGATCAGCCCGACGGAGGTTAGAGTGTAGACGAGGAACATCAGTATGGTTCGCTCTACTTCTTCCGATCGCAGGTTGAGCGATCGCAGCACTCCTTTTCCTGCTCCCGCCCAAGCGCTGATTTGAAAATTTTCCATGCTTAAGAGTGCGTAGATATCCCGATTTTAGATTTTAGATTTTAGATTTTAGACTTCGGCTAGCGCGAGCATCGAACGATTTTAGATTTGCTCCACAGATGGAATCTAGGAGCTGGAACTTTGGTCTAAAATTTTTGTTTTGACCCTCGACGACTAGAGTCGGAAACCTATATCTTTTTTGGGGCGTGGCAATTAGTCTACCGTCACCAGTCTATTACTATTGACTGATGACTGATGACTGATGACTAATCGCTCATAACTATTTTTTCGGCGACAGCAGCATCATCATACTGCGGCCTTCTTTTTTCGGCGCTTGCTGCACCTCTGCGATTTCCTGCAAATCTGTGGCCATGCGCTTGAGCAAGTCCTCTGCTAGGTTACTGTGTTGGATTTCCCGACCTCTGAACATGATCGTGGCTTTTACTTTGTCCCCAGATTTGATAAAGCGGTCTGCTAGTTTGAGGCGCACTTGGTAGTCGTGTTCTTCAATTTTATAGCGCATCTTCACTTCCTTCACGTCAGCAGTGTGTTGCTTCCGTTTAGCTTCTCGCGCTTTCTTTTCCTGCTCGAATTTGTACTTCCCGTAGTCCATGACGCGACATACAGGCGGGTCAGCTTTGTCGCTGACAAGTACGAGGTCGAGTTCTTTTTCTTCTGCCAGACGCAGCGCTTCTGCGGGTGTCAATATCCCTAGTTGCGCGCCGTCGGTATCGATCACCCGGATTTTGGGGTATCGAATATTTTCGTTAATCTGGGGTAGGTTGCGATTTTGTCTTCTTTCAATCACAGGCATGAATGGTTTTACAATCAGTAGTTTAATATTGAAGCTTCTTGATAATTACAGGTTCGATCGACCAATCTTTCATTTTGTCCGATCGAGCTATTTTGTAAGGTGTTACCCTTACCGGACGTACTACCGCGCCCTCTCTCCCCTCAGCTAAAGCCTTAGGGAATATTTGGACTATCGTAAATGAATTCTTACAATACCTGTTATTCTACTCAGTCTGGCTAAGTTTCTGCTTAGTTTTATTTTAACTTCACACACGATCGCCCGCCCCCGTGCCAGATTGATGGTAAAAAGGTCGCAAATTCCCGGTAAATCGTTAAAAATCAGCTAAAACGGCTTTTATTAGCTAATCTAGCCAGTCCGCTCCGTTCCCCAAGTCCCCTGATTTGCCTTGTAGAATGGGTATAAGCAAATGTAAATTTATGTTGCGAGCTGAGGCAAAATTGACAAATTATCTGCACTGGCACCAACGGGTAGGAACTCAACGAGACTGGGTGTGGCGCGGTTGGCAAACTCGCTACAGCTATTTGCGGCCGGCTTTGGGGAACAATCAAGGCGCGATCGATCTTCCAGATGCTGCTACCAAACCAATAGCCTCCGCCACATCAAGCACCCCAATTATTTTACTGCACGGGTTTGGAGCTTCGATCGGTCATTGGCGTCAAAATCTCGGCCCCCTCGCTGAAAAACATACAGTTTACGCCTTGGATTTGTTGGGTTTTGGCGCTTCCCAAAAAGCTCCCGTTAACTACTCTGTGTCTTTGTGGGTCGATCAAGTGTATGATTTTTGGCTGACTTTTATCAGAGAGCCGGTAGTATTGGCAGGAAATTCGATCGGTTCCCTGATTTGTCTGGCCGCCGCCGCCGCTCACCCGGAGATGGTAGCCGGCACGGTGATGATTAGCCTCCCAGACCCGTCTGTGCGAGCCGAGGCGGTACCCGGATGGCTGTTACCGGCGATCGAAGCTGTGGAAAGCTGGTTTGTTTCTCCGCTCATCCTCAGACCTCTGTTTGCTTTCGTCCGCAAACCTTCAGTTGTCCGCCGCTGGGTCGGCTTTGCCTACGCCAACCCGGAATCTGTTACCGACGAATTAGTGGACATTCTATCAGGGCCTGCGGGCGATCGGGGAGCCGCCCGTACCTTCTGCGCTGTATTTAAAGCTGTAGGCAGTTCACAATTCAGCCCCGGTGTCAAGACTGTACTGCGAAATTCCACAATCCCGATGCTGTTAATTTGGGGCAAACAAGACCGGATGATTCCCCCTCGGTTCGCCCGGCCCCACCAATTTGTCGAATGCAATCCCCAGTATGTAGAGCTAGTTGAATTAGACAATGCCGGCCACTGTCCCCAGGATGAATGCCCGGAACAAGTAAATGAAGCAATTTTGAACTGGATCGATCGAAATTTTGCAGCTAAGGTGAGTTGATTTATTTAATTTTATGGTCGCTTTTTTCAGCAATTTAGAGATTGACAGAATCGCCAAGATACTGTATCTTCTCTAACTGGTAGTATACGTGGGAGTTATGCAGTTAGTCGAAAGGCAGGTCATCAAACCAAATCACAGGTTTTTGCCAGAAGCCGATCGATTGTTTCTGGTGTCGCAAAAACTTGACAACTGCGATAACAATATCTCCGGTCAAAACTTTTCCCCCGTCAAGCAACCAATCCTTTGGCTGTCGATCGTATACGCTCAAAGACTGTTGGTGACAAAGCATTAGGCACCAAACAAAGTGAGACAAAACATTCTCCATTTACAGTTAACAGCATTGACTGGCTATCATCGTTTAAGATTAGCGATGCCGGAAACCTAACTAACAACTAAGTTTCCATTACTACCCAAAATGTCCGACTGTAACAATGCCATAAAAAAAGACGGAAGAGGCGCTATGTAGTTGTATGTCAATGTCAAGCTGTGAGAGACAATGATTTTATAAAAGGATATGCCAGTTGGTCTGGAACTAATATTTAGCTGCATTCAAAAGTCATTTCAATCTGGGAAATCCTGATCATGCTGAAAGTAGGTTGTTAAGTTATCAAGGTAGCCTATGAAAAGTTAGAAGACAATGCAACTGTCAAACGGATTATTACCCTTACTGTAACTATCTCTATCCATTAAAGACCCGTCGTACAGATTCCTTGAAGAGCGTTCAACAGTTGACAGTTGACAGTTGACAGTTGACAGTTGACCGAAGGAGAGCGACCTCTACCTAGAAGGATGAGGATTGGAGTAATGAATAGTCTGATTTTAAATTCTCCCGATCGGGGTTCCGGCTTTCAACCAATTCTTTCTGGTAAAATTTCAACTTCTAACTTCAAGAAATAAGGGTTAATTGCTCCTATAAATAGTAGCAGCACCAGATCGTCCGGATATTATGAATTGCTGAAACCATTGACTTTATTGCTTCTGAGTTCTCTGGCGACGATAGATAATTAAAGTTTTCTAACCGATCGCATTTTAAAAATCCCGATCGCGTGCTCGTTGCCGAACTTCCTTCTTCCTTTTGCTATAAATACCTTCCCTTGTGCCAACAATTTCTCAGTCAGCTTATAACCGATCGCCCCCAAGTATGCAGGAAAGTTCCAAAATGTCATAATTGGGGATTTGGCGGCCAGTTAACGCATAAAAAAGTCATTTAGCCAACAACTGACGGCCCCTGGCCCCCGGTCTGCTGGCGGCGAACTGCTGAAAGCCACTCGGGCAAGCAGCACCCTTCCAGCTTTTAGCAGTAACGCAAACGAGGAAAAAACTGTCGTGAAATTCCACTGGCTACTACCAAGTTTCTTAAGTGTATTTTTGCTCGCCGGAGCCGCCGAAGCAGCTAGACTGCAATCTTGGCGGTTTGATGCTTCAGAGAACCGGCTCTACATTAGAACAGAGGGGGGAGTCCAACCCAAGGCTCAACTGATTTTCAACCCCACGCGATTGGTAATCGACTTACCGGGGACGAGTCTGGGCAGTCCCTCGGTCAACAAACCGCTGTCAGGGGCGATCGAATCTGTGCGAGTAGGACAGTTTGACGACGATACCACCAGAATAGTCGTCGAACTCAAAGACGGGTTTACTCTAGACCCCCAGCAAGTAAAATTTCGGGGCATTTCTGCCAGCGAGTGGACAGTAGATTTGCCCGCACCAGTACGCGGAGGAACTCAAAATTCGATCTCAGAACCTGGGGGAGAAAGATTATCGGTTGAACCTTCAGCAAGGGAAACCCAATCTGCTGAAGCGACTGTAGTTCAGAACGTTCAGGTGACGGCGGACGGTTTTTTGATCCGTACTGCCGGTGGCAACCCCCAAATTAATTTTCAACAAAGTCGAGCCGGGGACATCGCCACCCTCGATATTGAAGGAGCTACTTTAGCTGCGGGCGCGGGCGGCCAACAGCCTCAAACTAACGGCAAGCACGGAGTTGACAAGATTGAAGTCCGGCAATTGCCAACAGATCCGCCCGTTACCCGCGTAACTTTGCGGATGAAGAGTTCTAATACTCAGTGGCGCGCTTCTGTCGGCAATTCTGGCTCGGTTGTGCTATCGCCAGGAGGCACGAGTCCGCCAATCCTGACGCGCTCCCAACCCCTAACTGTTGGGAGACCAGCTCAAGGAAGTTTAGCGAGAGTTCAGTCCATTGATTTAGCGAGTAACGGCACGCAATTCGTGGTGAGAACTGACCGCCAAGTCTCCTATACCAGCGGGTGGGATCAATCATCGAAAGCTTACTGGATTCGGCTTGCTTCTAGTTCTCTGGCGGGGCAAATTCCTCAGCTCGATGGCAACAGTCCTGTATCGTTTACCGCCAGCCAGGAAGACGCGGAGACTGTGGTGATTTGGGTGCAACCGCGATCGGGGGTACAGGTAGGCAGGGTGACGAGACCTAACCCGCAGATGCTGTCTTTGCAGTTGCGATCGAGTGCTAGCGCGCAGTCACCTTTGACTCGCGATCCAAATCCGCAGCCGTTGCCGCCGAGAAGCAGTATAGGAGCGGGTGATTTGCCCCAAGGTTCTAACCGTCGTTTCGTAGTGGCGATCGATCCTGGCCACGGCGGCCGCGATCCGGGTGCCGTCGGGATTGGGGGCATTCAGGAGAAGGAAATTGTTTTAGATATCTCATATCAGGTGGCAAGGCTGCTAGAACAGCAGGGCGTGCAAGCCGTAATGACTCGGACTGACGACAGCGAAATTGACCTAGAACCGAGAGTTTCTTTAGCATCACGGGTGAATGCTACTTTGTTTGTCAGCATTCACGCCAACGCGATTAATATGAGTCGCCCGGATATTAGCGGGATTGAGACTTATTATTTCGATAGCGGGGAAGATTTAGCTCGGGTGATTCACGCCAGTATTTTGGATGGGACGGGGGCGAAAGACCGCCGGGTGCGGCAGGCGAGATTTTATGTTTTGAGGAAGAGTGCTATGCCTTCTGTGTTGCTGGAAGTCGGTTTTGTCACAGGTGCTGAGGATGCTGCTAAACTTTCCGATCCAGCTTACCGGAGTCAAATGGCGGCTTCGATCGCTCGTGGCATTTTATATTATCTTCAACAAAGATAATGGGCGGTTGACAGTTGACAGTGGACAGTTGACAGTTGACAGTTGACAGTTGACAGTTGACAGTTGACAGTTGACAGTTGACAGTTGACAGTTGACAGTTGACAGTTGACAGTTGACAGTTGAAATGACAACAGACAACTGCTTTCCTGTCAACTGCTTTCCTGCCAACAGTTAACAGTTAACAGTCAACAGTCAACAGACAACAGACAACTAACAACTAACAATTAACAATTAACAAATGACAACAGACTCCAGACAACAAAGAATCGGTATATTTGACAGTGGCGTGGGCGGTTTGACTGTTTTGACGCAGTTATACAAACAATTGCCCAACGAATCAATACTTTATTTTGGAGATACGGCAAGGCTGCCTTACGGCACTCGGGCTGCGTCGGAAATTGTGCATTTTGTCCGCGAAATTATGGCCTGGCTGGTGGAACAGGATGTGAAAATGGTCATTATGGCCTGCAACACCAGTTCTGCTTTGGCGATGGAGATGGTGCAGGCTGAGTTTGATATTCCGGTGCTGGGAGTAATTCTGCCGGGGGCCCAGGCTGCGGTGCAGCAAGGCAAGCGGATCGGGGTGATCGCAACTCCTGCTACGGCTGCTAGCAATGCCTATCGAAATGCGATTTTGGAAATGGATGATTCTTGTCGGGTATGGCAGGTTAGCTGTCCGGCTTTTGTGCCTCTGGTGGAGCAAAATCGGATTCACGATCCTTATACTTCTGAGGTGGCTCGGGAATATTTGGCTCCTTTGATTCAGCAGCGAATTGATACGCTGATCTATGGCTGCACTCATTATCCGCTGTTGGCTCCCGTGTTGCGATCGCTCTTGCCTGCTGGGGTGAATTTAATCGATCCTGCGGTGCGCGTGGTGGCTGCTGCTGCCAGAGAATTGGAGGTTTTAGGGCTGCGAAATTCGGGTGCTGCGCTGCCGACTCGTTTTTGCGTGAGTGGCGCCCCGCAGCAGTTTGCGGACTTGTCGGTGCAGTGGCTGGGCTGTACTCCTGCGGTGGAGAAAATATCTCTGCCGACGGTTGTCCGTAGCGAAGCGGGGCGTAAGCCATCGCCCGTATCCGTGGAATCTGTCGAGTAAGCGGAAAAATTTATCGATCGCGCGCTAGCAAAGCTTGCAGAAGACGATCGCACAAATCCCACACCAATTTCCCACAGGAATGCAACTGTAAGCAAACTCCAAACCCTTATCTGACAAGTCATTCCAGATTATTTAATCAAAAATCGAAAATCAAAAATCGAAAATCGTATCACCCCCCACATCCCAAGCTTTTCGGGATTTGGGGGGTTTAATTATTGCGATCGGAGGTAGCAATCAATCATCAATCTGTAATAAGATTTAACAAAAGCTTTGATGAACAATGCAAATAACGTCCTCTATCTGCTGGAGCTCTTCAGCCTTGAACCATGTCACCCTATATATCGCAAGCAGTGTTACTTGTAGACGGCTATAACATGATTGGACTTTGGCCTCGACTCCGAGAGAAGCGCGATCGCGACGAACTCGAAACAGCCCGCCGCGAGTTGATTGAGGTTTTAGTTAACTACAGCGCCGTTCAAGATTTTGAGGCCAGACTGGTGTTTGACGCTCACTATCGAGATACTCCGAGCGTTAAAGAAATTATTACTAAAAATTTATCAGTGCACTACACTGACTTTGGTCAGACGGCAGATACTTATATTGAAAAGTCTTGTGCTAGTTTGCGCTACGAATTGCGATCGGTCAAAGGCAAAGGGCGGATGATTGTCGCCACCTCAGACCGAGCGCAGCAATTGACCGTAGTCGGCTACGGTGCCGAATGGATGTCCGCCGAACAACTAGCCGCTGACGTAGAATCCACCGCCCGCCGCAGCGAGCGCCAGCACAAATCCCGCAAACACAACTCCAGTCGTTTTCTGTCGAATTCCCTCGATCCTGAATCGCAGCAGCGTCTCGCCAGAATGAGAATGGGGCTGCATTAGCTGCTGGAACCCGCTTTCTGTACGATCGAAAAAAAGTTTGTCAAAGGCCTTGCCAAATCCTCTAAGTTCAGCTACTATTAGTAAATGTGGGTGACAAAAACCACGCAATCCTCGGTAGCTCAGTGGCAGAGCGATCGGCTGTTAACCGATTGGTCGTAGGTTCAAATCCTACCCGGGGAGTTAGTAAAAGTCTGAAGTTGGAAGTTTCCAGCTTCAGATTTTTTTGTTTTTATTTTCCGATATATTTTTCTATAATGTAGATGCAAACACTTTACCTGTATCGTCAGGAACCCAACTCTAAAGAGATTGGGCTTGCAAGAGAAATCAAGTAAGCCATTCTGACCAGCCTAAGACCTCACGCAGGTCTACGTTATTTGGGTCACGACACCCTGTGGATGCGACGCTAGTCCCCTGCCCTGTCGCTAGTAGTTAAACTGTTTCAAGGTCACTGAAACAGTGCTGCTAGCCGGAAAAAGCCCTTATAACATTGACCGACAAGCGAACATTACCCGAAAGGGATTCGGAGACAACCATATCTCCACAGAGGGGCAACCATACCCCTCTAACCCCGAAAGGGGATTCAAGGCGGTTGAAACCCCACTTACCAAATATTTTTTATGAGCTATCGCGATATCATCACCATAGAGCCAGATAAGCGTGGTGGCAAGCCCTGCATTCGTCGGATGCGAATTACGGTTTACGATGTTCTTGGCTGGCTGGCTTCTGGAATGTCTATTACTGAGATTATTGACGACTTCCCAGAACTGACAGAAACAGATATTAGAGCCTGTTTAGAGTTTGTCGCCGATCGCGATCGTCGTTTAGTTGCTTCGGTGAGTGTCGCTTGAAACTACTATTCGATCAAAATCTGAGCCGAAAATTAGTTACTCGCTTGGCTGATATTTTCCCTAACGCTAGCCATGTTGAATTTCACGGGCTAGCAGAGAAAACAGATACAGAAATCTGGGATTTCGCTAAGTTGAACGATTTCTGTATTGTGACAAGTATGATTGCAACGAAGTAAAAAGACTTTGTGCATCCGCTGCAATGATTTTTTACTGTCACCGCTACTCCTCAAATGAAATTAAAAGCTTCCGCAGCAGTTGAGCTAGAACTTTACGTTCGGCTTCGTCTAAAGCGCTAAGGAGTCGATGCTCATTGGCAACATGAGCCTCAACAGCTTTCTCGATCGCGTTGAAACCTTTATCGGTTAACTGAATTAGCGTCCCTCGGCGATCGCTCGGATCGTCCATGCGCTTCACAAGATCGGCCCGTTCTAAGCGATCTATACGATGCGTCATCGTACCCGATGAAACCATCAATGTATTGAATAGCTCGGTCGGCGTAAGCTGGTACGGTTGGCCAGAACGGCGCAATGTCGCCAACACATCAAATTCTCCAACGTTCAAGCCAAAGTTGGAAAATGTCTGTTGAAGCGATCGTTCTAAGTATTTGGTCAGTCGCCCCATCCTACCAATAATGCCCATTGGCGACACATCTAAGTCAGGGCGCTCTCTTTGCCATTGAGCCAAAATCGCATCGACTGGATCGGCATTCATTGAAATGCTACTCACCTAAAAATTTTGATGCCAACCATCTTAACATCAAGATAAATGCTAGAATCTTGGCATCAAGTATCTTGACGTTAAGATAAAATTGTGAAGACAGCTACTGTTCGCCTCTCTGATATTCTGCTGACTGCTCTGGCGCCGATGATCTGGGGAACAACTTATGTTGTAGCGACTGAACTCCTGCCCCCTAACCATCCGCTATTAGTGGCTGCTTTGCGATCGCTCCCCATCGGTATTCTGCTAGCAGCCTGGTTTAGACAACTGCCCAAAGGTATTTGGTGGTGGCGTATTCTGCTCTTGGGTAGCCTCAATATCGGAATTTTTCAAGCACTATTATTTGTCGCTGCTTATCGCCTTCCGGGTGGCGTTGCTGCAACGGCAGGCGCAATCCAACCTTTATTAGTCGTATTATTTTCTTCGTTAATATTGAATGAAAAACCGTCTAAGCTGTCTATTGTGGTGGCGATCGCAGGCTTTATTGGTGTCGGGTTGCTGGTTCTGGGCCCTAATGCGCGTCTTGATAGCATTGGCATTGTTGCTGCGATCGCTGGAGCTGCAACAATGGGTCTGGGAACGGTGCTAGTCAAACGTTGGAAACGCCCAGTTTCTCTACTTGTTTTTACAGCATGGCAGTTAACAGTTGGTGGAATCGTTCTGCTGCCGATCGCCCTAGCGATCGAAGGGCCAATAACTCATATCTCAACAACTAACCTATTGGGCTTCGTTTACCTGGGCTTAGTCGGCACTGGAGTTGCTTATGCACTTTGGTTTCGGGGGATTGATAAACTCAAAACATCGGCTGTGGCATCGCTAGGGTTGATGAGTCCTGTAGTAGCAACACTACTGGGATTCGTCTTACTACACCAAACACTTACGCCAATTCAACTGATTGGGATGGGAATTGTTTTGATGAGTGTTTTGATAGGGCAACAAACGGATCGGCTACGTCAACGCTTATCTAATACTTTCAAATCTCGGATCAAAAAATAACTTACAGTCGTCATCCTAAGGTGCGTCAGGAACAAGAGTTTCGAGTTGCATCAACTATTTGGCTGACGCACCCTACGGAATATTACCGAATACTAAACATCGCGTTCCGTGCGTACCCATTTGGTTTGCCGCTTCAGGATAAAACCCAGATATAAAGGGATTTTCCACAGGATGTAAAAAGGAACAGATAATAGAGTTGCGCCGGAAATGTCGGCACGCCCAAATTTTGCCCAAGCGCTGACAATTGAAACTAAAATTAGCAGTCCTTGTACTCCTAATAATATGGCGGGAATCGCGGATGCTCCGATAATTGCTGCTAGTATTGAGGCGACAAAAGCGGCTAGCCAGATAGCAACTAAAAGGGATAGGGGAGGGACGGCTAAGTCGAGGGCGATCGCCATTAAGTCAAAACGCTGTTGCTCGATCGAAGCTGTCGCCAGCCTGGGAGTTTGAGTTAGCAAGGTTTGTAAGTGTCCGTGTTCCCATCTGGTTCTTTGAGTTTTAGCTACTTGTTCCTGCTGCGGCAAACATCCGGTGACTCGGGCTTCGGGGCAGAATACCGTTGGATGTCCGGCGATCGCCAAATCCAAGCTCATTTGCATATCTTCGACGATATTGCTGCTGGCTAAGGGAACATCTCGAATGATTAACCACGGAAAAGCCATGCCCGTACCTGTTAGCAATGACGGGAATCCTAACTGTTTTAATCCGCTCGGCCGGACTAGGTTTTTCACTAGAAATGCTAAGGCAGAAATCGAATCTTTTGGGGTAGGATTGGGCGGCTGTTCCATTAAATATGTTGCTTGGACTGGCCTTTGTTCTGCCATTGCTACCCGGGCTAATTTATCGATCGCGTCCGGCTGACAAATGCAGTCGGCGTCAACCATGATGATTACTTCTGGGGGGTCTGAGGCGATCGCAGTCAAGCCGAAATCTAGGGCGTATCCCTTCCCCTTGCGTTCTGTGTCGTGGCGCTCGATCGCACTTGCACCGCTGTTGCGGGCGATTTCTGCTGTGGCGTCGGTGCAGTTGTCAGCAATCACTAACAGCCGGTCTTGAGGTGTTAGCTGCGGCAATATAGTGGAGATGGTGGCGGCTATTCCTGCTGCTTCGTTGTAGGCGGGAATTAAAACTGCTACTTTGGGGCGGGGTTCTTGAGTTTCCGCTGTAGTGCCAAAGCTGGACAGGAAAGCTGCACAGCATTCTAGGAATAGAACTGCAACCGGAATTAGAACGATCAGGGCGATCGCCGAGAGTACAACATCAACAAATAGGAACCCTAGCTGATTTATTTGCACAATTCTAGTACCTTAATTTAATTTAATTTGCTGCGGTCATTGAGTTGATTTAATCAATTTGCACCCTGGTCTACTCAGCGAGCAAACCTATTATCTAAGCTATCATAATATCATGTCCTGAAAAATCACCATTATTAGGTGCGAGCCTTCGAGAAGACGGGATATTATGCAGCGATTCATCTGCGTTCATCTGCGTTCATCTGCGGTTAAAATTCTAGAATTAATTCAAATGTCGATCGATCGTCACAATCGAAATTGGATTCAACGCATCAAAACGAGTCAAACTGCCCCCAGACACAGAACGCGATAACTGCACCTGCACGATGCGGTAACTCCAGTGCGGTTCCCGGCGCACCCGATCGCCAATCCAGCTTAAAACAGTAGCAATATCCTCAAAAACATCCAAAGCTAGGACGATCGACCCTCCAGCGAGCAGCCGCAGAGCGCAAACGCCCAAAATTTTAGTCAACCCTCCACCGCTACCACCGATAAAAATCCGGTGCGGCGGACGCAAGCGGTGCAAGATTTCCGGGGCGGTTCCGTGAATCGAAAACACATTTTGCAACTCAAAACGGCGACAATTGAGTTCGATCGCAGAAGTGCCAGAAACCGTTTGTTCGATCGCGTACACCTCAGACTGCGGGAATAAACGAGCAATCTCGATCGAGACAGAACCGTTACCAGCACCCACATCCCAGACAACTTGTTCGGGTTGCAAAGCCAATTGAGCCAACACCAACACCCGCACTTCCCGTTCAACCGTCAAACCAGGGCGATCGCCACAACCGATAAAAGCTGCATCGGGAATACCCAACAAAGGCAAATTTCCCAAATCCAAAGCTTCTGTCGGCGGGGACTGCCGCAGCATCACCACCACGCTCAGAAGTGCAAAATCCTCTCCCAGCAAAGCTTCCAGAGACTTGTAACCCACGCGCTCTTCGGCGGAACCCAAATTTTCGCCAACCCAAAACTGGTAGCGTGTGGGCAAATCCAGAGCTTTCACCAAACTTGCGATCGCCGCCGGAGTGCGAGTTTCGTCTGCGAGTACCGCAATTTTCTCAACACCCAGCTTGAGTTTTGCCGTCAGTTCCTCAAAAAAACGTCCCTGGGAACCCACAAAATGAGCATCCTGCCAAGGGACGTGCAAGCGGTTAAAGGCCAACTGCACGCAGCTTGTATGGGGGTGAAAAGTCAATTTATCCGGCGGCAGTTGGGAAATGAGCAACTTTCCCCAGCCGTGGAACAGCGGGTCTCCGGCTACTAAAATTACAATCAGTTGATGCGAGGGGGTGGAGGGGGGCGAAAAAGTCCCTGCATCTGGCTCTAAATTCGCATCTGCGGCCAACCAACGCCTAATTTCCAGAATTGCTTCGGTTAAATCTTCCAACGCCCAGCGCTCGCAGGATTGCTCGGGAAAATAGCTCAAATGCCGATCGCTCCCGATGAGCAGAGCGGCCATTTCTACAACCTGCCGCGCCGATTCGCTCAGCCCAGCAGCTCCATCTAAACCAATACCAACAACGTGTACAGTCACTTTTGCATTAAAAATTAAAAAACCAGAATTACTGATTTTTCCTGGTTTCTCATGAATTTTTTGCTTGATTTTGTTGTCAAGTCAGAATAATTAAAGCATTTTATAAGCAGTATTTTGAAGGTTGGGACAGAGGAGAGGGGGAGAGGGGGAGAGGGGGGAGAGGAGGAGAGGGGGAGAGGGGGAAGAATTGGGAGAGGGGGAGAGGGAAGAGGGGGAAGAATTGGGAAAATCTTCCTTGATTCCTCATAATTCTGGCTTGTATCGGTTAAATTCCGTACTTTGCTCGTTGCCGAACTTCGCTCGAACCTCTTTCTTCCTTCTTCCCTCTTCCTTCCTTCTTCCCTCTTCCTTCCTTCTTCCCTCTTCCCTCTTCCTTCTTCCTTCTTCCTTCGTGGTCAAAACTCAAAAACAGGCCAATCCGGTTGCCGCACGTAGCTAGTCATATCGTCAAACTTCCGCAGTTCGGCTTTGTGCACCCACAGATCCTGGGGCGTGTCGAGCCATTGGTCGTTTAACTCAGCCATCAGGGCAGAAAAATGAGCGCGGTCTAGGTTCGGCCCGGTATCCCCAAAATAAGCCAGAGTAATGTGTGCCGTAAAATGATATTGCTGTTCAATTCCCAAGGCAATTAAATCGGGATTTTGATAGATCGATCGACGAAACTCCAGAATTTGCTTGTAAGAGTTTTCGTCCGTCGGTGCCAAACAGACACCTACAGCCCTAGTCATCACCATCAACCCCAGCACCGTCCAGCGTATGGGAGAGCCGCCCGCCAAGGGTTTGCAGGCCGCAAAACCATCTTTCATGCGCCCGCGCAGTTGACCCTCAAATTCTGGATTTTTCTCAGAGGCATCTCGAAAAGCGCTGCTCCAAATCAGATCGGCGACGGTTAAATGGAAGCTATCAGGAGGCAGTGCTACGATCGCACCGTCCGCGATTTCCTGCAATAGCCGTTGTTGGACTGAGTGTAAATTAGTATAAAGTGCAGTATTGTCTGCATCTTCCCCCGCAGGTGGCGTAATCACCGAATAACCCGGAAAAGGTACAGGAGTTCTGTGACCGACTTCATCAGGCTTAAATTTTGGAGATTCCTGAATGTGTTCCACCTGGGACTTGTAGGAGTCCAGCAGCGTCATTCGCGCCACCCGATTTACGTAAGCTTGATAAGTATCATCCAATCTTGATTTCCTCGCGGTGAAATACTGCCACACCAAATTTTATATTATGGTGCGGGCTTTCAACAGATACATTTAACCCGGCAAATCCAGGACTAAGCCTGATACTACCGTGTATGGCAATACAGAAAAAGCTGCCAGCTCTCCTGTCAAGGAGGTATCTCTCAAAGCTTTCAACAGGATATTGAAAGCGCCATTTGAATTTATGTCCACACTTTGAACAGGTTTTTGATGTGTATTCTTCCGTTATGCCTACTACAAAACTGCCATTTAACAGCAGCTTGATGCTTCAACATTTGCTGGAAATGATAATGACTCAAAGTGACCATGGTCTTAGCTGTTTTAGTCGCTAAAGCATTTTTTTCTCAATCTACACTACCAGCTTTTACCTAATTATTCAAGAAGTTTCTAGAAAATCATTTACTTTGTATCAACAGTCTGATTCAGGATATGTTGGACTTCGGGATCGTGCAAATCTGATTTTTTGGGCTGCTGAACTTGAAATATGCCAATTTACCTGTTTTGGGGGGAAGACGACTTTGCGATCGCGCAAGCAGTCACAAGTTTGCGCTCCTCAGTCCTCGACCCCAACTGGGCTAGTTTTAACTATGACAAGATTGTTGCCGATCGACCCGACGCTGTGGTTGAAGGACTCGATCGAGCTTTAACGCCACCCTTCGGCACCGGCAGCCGTTTTGTCTGGCTGGCAAATACGACTGTAACGCAGCAGTGCTCTGCGGAACTTTTAGCCCAATTGGAACGGACGCTGCCAGTAATTTCCCCTAGTACCGTATTGCTGCTGACATCTGTCAAAAAACCCGACAGCCGGCTCAAATCTACCAAGTTAATCGCCAAGTCCGCCGAATTCCGAGAATTTTCACCGATTCCGCCTTGGAATGAAAAAGAGTTAGCCCAGCGGGTGCGCCAAGTCGCCGGCGAAATGAATGTCAAATTGACCGCCACGGCGATCGAACTTTTAGCCGAATCCATCGGTAGCGATACGCGCGGGCTATACAGCGAACTCGAAAAATTGCTGCTGTTTGCCGGCAATCGCAGTCAACCTCTCAACCCCGAGGAAGTCGCCGCACTGGTGCACTGTAACGCCCAGAATACCTTCCAGCTAGCCGATGCGATTCGCGAGGGCAAGACTTCCGCTGCTTTAGAGTTATTGGCGGGCTTAACGGCTCAGAGCGAACCTGGTTTGAGGATTGTGGCGGGCTTGACTGGTAAGTTTCGGATTTGGCTGTGGGTGAAGGCAATGATCCAAGCGGGCGATCGCGATGATAAAATTGCTCAAGCTCTAGACCTCGGCAATCCGAAACGAGTATACTATTTTCGCCAAGAAGTCAAGAACGCCAGCTTAGAAAAACTACAAAAAAGTTTGCCTTTGCTGCTAGAGTTAGAAGCTTCTTTAAAGCGGGGCCGGGAAGAAGTCTCAACCCTGCAAACCAAAGTAATAGAACTTTCTAGCTTGTTTCGGTGAGGAGAGACAGCCCAGCAGGAGCGGGCCGTGACTTTCAGTCAGTTGACAGTTGACAGTTGACAGTTGACAGTTTGAGGGCGACCTCTACCTGGAAGGAAAAGGATTGGAGTAATGAATAGGCTTCTTTTAATTTCTCCCGATCGGGCGGGCGGGCTTTAAACCAATTCTTTCTGGTAAATTTTTACAACAAATTGCGCGATCGGATATATGCTGGATATCCGATCGCGCGCAAAAATCTCAATAGCTACGAGAAATAATCTCAGAATGCCACAGTAGAAGTTAATGTGGTAAATAAATATTGTCCGCCGCCGAACGCCGATCGATTAATATTATTTGCCGGCTCTCCACCCCCCCCAAAAAAAAGAGCGCTACCCATGACACAACAGAACCTGCGGGAACTTCTGAAGCAGGGCGATCCAAAAGCGATCGCATCTAGCATCAACCGTACACTCAAACCCAAAGGCATCAACGCCGATGTGACGCGGGACAACGGCTGCCTCCACATAACTCTGGAGTCAGGCAAAGTACCGAGTCAAATGGCATTGGTGGATTTCATCCGCAGCGGGATGACGAATTTGGGAGTCGAATCAATTCACACTGTCAAAGTTTACGGGCGTCGCACAGGTGACGGCTCCCCTGCGTGGGAAGATGAAATAGATCTGATGCCAGCAGATCCAATGCTTTATGCCTCGGATACTGGAATGCCTGACGACTCTGTAGGTTTAGATGATGTCGAACCCGATGGCGAAGACTATTATCAAGAGGGACAATTCGATCCAGATGACGACGAGGAAGACGACGAGGAAGACGAAGACGAAGATGTAGCCCCCCCTCCGAAAAAACAATTCCCAAAATGGGCAATACCTGTGGGTATCTTAGTGCCTTTGGGGGCGATCGCAGCGCTTTACTTGACTGGAAATTTCCCCTTCGGTGGCGGCTCGAACCCTGAACCGAGCGCCCCCGAAGCAGCTTCGCCCTCCCCCAAAAAAGCCACATCTCCTGCGTCTAAAGCCACATCTCCATCTCCCAGCGCATCTGGCGAGGCCCCACAGGCAGCATCTCCTACTGCACCAAAAGCCGCTCCCACTAATGCTGCTACGCCCGCGAGCCCTGTTCCCAAACCTCCTGCGCCCAAGGCAGCATCTCCTGCGCCAAAAGCAGCATCTCCTGCACCAAAAGCCGCCGCGCCTAAGCCTGACTCTTGGAGGGAAGGCGTTAACAACGCTCAGAAGGCGGCAGTTTTGGCACAGACGGCTCAATCTCAAGCAGAGTGGATTGCGGTAGCAAGCGAATGGCAGAAAGCGGTTCAGCTTATGAGAGCCGTGCCGTCAACTAGCCCCAACCATTCAAAGGCTCAGCAAAAAGCGGCAGAGTACCAGGCAAATCTGATTGTTGCCAACCGCAGGGCGGCGGCAGCACCTTAAGAGTTTTGAGTTTTGAGTTTGATACTCGATGTGCTAAAAAGTCAAAAGTCAAAAGTCAAAAGTAAAAAATCTTGTTTTTACTGAAAGCTTTATTACTTTTGACTTTTTTGAATTTTACTCATATCAAGTCCGGTCGCACCGTCCTGGCTATAATGGCGGTGTGGTGAAGAGCGTGCGATCGTACAATTATGGTCAAGCGTCTGGTTGTTGAACCACATCTTTCAGTAGAAGAAGTTGAAGGCAACTACGGTTAGGAATCCGACCCGATCGATCTCACTTGGTACCATACTATCTGGCTGGAACGCTATAAGATTGGTAGCCAAAAAGGTACTATTTCATCGCTGTCAAGACTTAATTCCTGGTTTAACTTTCTTTAATTGGTGGCATTGTTCTATTGCTAATTGCGATCGAAGCCTACCATACAAGTTTGGTAGCAGCGGACTTGATATTAAACTTTAATCTATACTGGGAGCATTCTCGGTCAAACAAGTGATAAAGTCAGTAAAATTGTCAGAAAAAACTGATTGTATTTGAGACTTTTTCTTGCCAAAGCTGGTTCCAAAATGCTAGAATAAAAATGTCTCCGGTGTTGAAGTTATAGCGGTAAAAAAAAGAATGTAACTGTAGGCAAGCTCGAAAGCCTGATAGTGATAAGTCATTCTAAAATATTTAATTTAAAATATTTAATCTAAAATATTTAATGGTATTAGTGCCGGATTCGGGTCAGTGTCTATTCCGAATTCACAAATATTGGCAGAAGTCAAGCGCTTGTGGGTGAGGGGAAATTAGTATTGGGTAGGGAAAAGTCAACCGGGCGCACGGGAGGGGCTGTGCCGTTGGTTTTGGCTGTGGGAGGGTCTGGTTGGTAAACTTGGATGCGATCGCGCCCGAGATCTTTGGCTTGGTACAGCGCTGCGTCGGCTGCGTCAATCAATATCGAGGCTAGGGATTTAGATGCAGGAACCGTACTCGCTGCTGCGTCGGCTGCGTCAATCACCATAGAGGCTTCGGATTCAGAGATAGGAACCATAGTCGCTATCCCCAGACTGACAGTGACGTAGTTGCTCACCTGAGAACCAGCGTGAGGAATCTGTAAAGCTGCGATTTTGAGCTGTATGTGTTCGGCTACCAGCTCGGCCCCTTCACTCGCCGTATTCGGC
Source organism: Microcoleus sp. PH2017_34_RAT_O_A (assembly GCF_020737885.1). Lineage (NCBI taxonomy): Bacteria > Bacillati > Cyanobacteriota > Cyanophyceae > Oscillatoriales > Microcoleaceae > Microcoleus > Microcoleus sp. PH2017_34_RAT_O_A. The sequence continues at coordinate 68,422 of NZ_JAEQDD010000051.1, forward strand.
AAAATAACGGCAAATTCTTCGCCTCCGTAGCGAGCTACTAAATCGGCAGGGCGATTAATTGCTTTGCCGATCGCCTGGGCGACTTGCCGCAAACACTCGTCTCCCTTTGGATGTCCGTAGGTATCGTTATAAGTTTTAAAAGAATCAATATCGCACAAAATTAGGGACAGAGGTGTTTGTTCCCGCGCTTGTCGGCGCCACTCCCTGTCTAAATACTGATCGAACCGACGGCGGTTTGCTAGCTGCGTGAGTTCGTCTAAAGTTGCTAAACGCTCTAACTTGAGGTTGGCTGCTTGCAACTGCTGGTAGAGTTCTGCTTGTTTGATCGCGATCGCCAACTGAGTGGCCAGAGAAGACAATAACTCGACTTCCAACTGCATCCACTGTCGGGGACTGCACTGGTGAGCCATCAGCAGTCCCCACAATTCCTCCCCTTGCACTAGCGGTACTACCAAATAAGCTCTGACTTCAAATTGTGCGAGCAAGTCAATTTGAGCGTGCGGCAAATCGGCGGCGGAGACATCCGCGATCGGTCGGATCGCCCGATGTTGGTAGGCTTCAAGATAGAACTCGTCAAAACAGAAATTTTCCAGGGTTTCTCCCAGCATCGGCCGACAGTTGAGTGCTACAGATTCCACTGTCACCGCCCCCGTCGGGGGTGTGGCGCAGTGACTGCCCGTGCATGGGTTAAAGCGGACGATCATCACTCGATCGGCCTGAAGGAACTGGCGCACTTCTGTCACTGTCGTGCTGAGCACTTCGCCCAAATCTAGAGACTGGCGGATGTGCTGAGTAATCGTCGCCATCAGCAGTTCCCGTTCGTTTTGTTGTCGCAGCGCCTCTTCTGCCTGCTTGTACTCGGTAATATCTTGAGCAGTGCCGAAAATTTGTTTGGGCTTCCCCTCTGCTGTGCGGGCGAACACTTGATCGCGGCAGCGAAAGTGGCGCCATTCGCCCGATCGGTGTTGGAGCCGATAGTCCAACTCCAAAATATGCCCGTCTGCGACTGAGGGAAATTTTTGCAGGTGGGCGGATAGCCTCGGCAAATCTTCTGGGTACACCAAACTGGAATACAAAGCTGTTTGCATCTGTAAAATTTCTTGGGGAGTGTAGCCTAGCAGCTTAGAAGCTTGACCGTTGACATAGACGTTGCGCTGTTCGGTCAAGTCGTAAATGTAGAGTAAGTAAGGCGCCACATCGGCAATCTGCTGGATGAAATGCTGGCTCTCGCGCAATTCTGCTTCCACCCGCTGGCGCACTTCCACTTCTTCCAAAGCTTGATCTCGCATCGTGCGGTAAGCTTGGATGCGGTGGGTGAGGTCGGTTACGTCTTGTATTACCAACAGGGCGTAAAACGATTGGCAGTTTGGTGGGATAAAGCCGTAAGGCGAAATTGAATCCCGAAAGTTTGACGGCAATGCGACACTAACAGAATCTCCTTGTCGCACCATACTATCTGGTTCCAACTCCACAGTCGATCGAATCAAGTTGGGAATATTCAGTTCTGCAACGCCCGGTGAAAGTGCAGGGACAGCCGTCACAGTAGTTTGCTGGATGCGCTGCTGGCCCTCTTGCCAAGTTGCCGGAATCAGGTGCTTGTGAATTTGAGAAGAAAAAATTGTTGGCGGGCCTCCTGCAAAGATTTGCTGGAAGCGATTTGCGTACTTGAGCTGGCTCAGGTGAGGAAAATGAGTTGTGATCTTGGTTCCCAACATTTGCTCGCGCCCAATTTTCGTCCAGTCTTCCAGACAGGCATTCCAAAACAGCACCACAAAATCATCTCGCAGCAGGCAGGCGCCGACTGGTACACTGTCGAGAACTCCAAACTTTTCCTCAATAGTTTTGCTCTCCTCGATCATAGACCCCCGGCAAGTTGATTGATCGCAGCCAACAAGGCGTCAAAGGAACTGACATTGAAAATGAGGATGATATCTCCTTCAATGTGAAGCCTTTCAATAATGAAACGGGTTTGGGCTAATAAAACCACTGTATCAGCAGCCAAACCGCCAGATGTGAGCAAAGTCGCGATCGTCCCTTCCGTGTAATTGGGAATTGAGTAGTTCAGGCGCTGCTGAAGTACGTTGCTGATTGCACCCATGACCCCGTTGATTACAATATTTCCTACTTCACTCAGCGTACCAATTTTGACCGAATCCAGGTCGTGAGTTCCAGCTTCTTCCCCAGTCAGCATGGTCACGAGCGTGGCCGCACTGTTGGTGGGAAAGACTAGCTGGGCAATGCCTCCAAAGGAACCAGTAAATTTGAGCTGGACGGCGGAAATTTGTTCGCCGTTGAGGTGCTGCTCTAATTCTGTTTGCACGTCGGCTGGAGACAGGATTTGGAGGTAGGGAATTTGCAAGCGAATGGGAGATTCGATCATGTCGTTCAAAATCCCTGCTGCTTGACCGATCCCGATGTTGACGAGTTCCTGCAAAGCATCGAGCTGTCGAGCGCTTAATTTCATGGGGCGCTCTCCTCGCTGGCACTGAGAGCTTTTTTGATCCACCCGATTAGTTCGTCTGAGTTGGGCATTTTGTGAATTACTGCCAGGGCTCCGAGTTCCATGCATTCGGATTTGGTGGTTGCTTGAATATCTGCGGTAATGACGATGACTGGAATGTTATATCCTCGATCGCGCATGGCTTGCAGGACTTCGCGACCTTCCATTTCTGGCATCAGCAAATCTAAGAGCATACAGTTTGGGGTCTTAGCGGCCAGAAGTTCCAGAGCTTCCGGGCCGCTCGATGCTTCCCAAGTCTCGTATCCTTCTGCTCGCAGGATTTTGCAGATCACCCTGCGAGTCAACCACGAATCTTCGACAACGAGAATTGATGTCACTACGTTCTCCTCCTTCAATTGTTTAGGACTGACCGATGTTGCAGGCACTGCTTCGATCTTGACAGTAGTTTAAACTGTTGGGATCGCCTGCGATCGCTCGCATTAGGTGAATTCCTGTTCTTAAAAACTAACGCATTAAGGTGTTCGATAGTCTAGTCTCTTTGATTATGGGAAGAAAAAACCCGGTTTCTGAATGAAACCAGGTTTGCGGGATCTGTATTGCTCGTAACACCGGCCCTCAATTATAGATTACCAAACGCTTCCTGAGGGACTCTACTCGCTTTTTAGCAGTGGCATTTTCTGGATCGCAGGTGAGAGCTTGTTCGTACATTTCCAAGGCTTGAGCTGTTAATTTCTTGCGCTCATAGGCGTGACCGAGATTGTTGAGAGATGTAACGTAGTCGGGCTGCAACTTCAGGGCTTCTTTGTACTGACGGATCGCGATGTCGTACTGTTCTTGGCCGAAGTGGGCAAAACCTAGGGCGTTGTAAAGAAATGCTAGATCTTCTTCGCCTGCTAATTCTTGGCTTTTCAGAGCTTTTTGAAATAGTACGATCGCCTGGGAGTAAAGTTTCTTATCTACATAGATACTGCCTAACTCGTAGTATTCCTGTGCTGTTCCTTTTTCTATGGTCAGCTTATTTTCTAAGCGTTCCAAGGACATTTCCAGCTTCCGAGTTTTGAAAATCTGGCGCACAACAAACCAGGAAGTGCTACCGAGTATAGCCAGCAAAACTGACAGGTAAACAATCAGCAAATTACTATCCATGTTTTTTTATGTTAGTTGGTTTGTGGAAGGTTTTATTTATTTTAATCCGCTAGCAATCTGTGAGATTTGCCTTGGCAACTATATAAAAACACGAAAATGGCGATCGACTAGCCCGATCGCGATTTCTGAAAAATCAAGAATCCAGAAGTAAGAACAAAGAAGGAAAATGAGTCTCAACCTCCTAGATTTATCAGGAGTTTTCCTTCTCTGGCAGATAGCTAAATCTTTCCTACTTCTGCTTTCTTCTGTCTGAAAACTATTCAAGCTTTCACGATCCGGCTCGATTTGCCATTTCCACGACTTTACCGAATGTTGCGGGGTCAATGATTGCCATTTGTGCCAGCATTTTGCGGTTGATTTCGATATTGGCTTTCTTCATGTTGCCGATCAGTCTGCTGTAGCTCGTGCCGTGTTGGCGCGATGCAGCATTGATCCGAGCAATCCACAGGCGGCGGAAATCGCGTTTGCGTTTTTTGCGATCGCGATAACCATTTCGCAGGGCTTGCATCACCCGTTGGTTAGCTGTGCGGAACTGTTTGGACTGTGCCCCGCGGAAACCCTTGGCTAATTTGAGAATTTTTTTGCGGCGCGCTCTGGCGACATTACCGCGTTTTACCCGTGTCATCTTTGAATTTCCGTTAAACTTTACAAGTATGGAAGCATTAACCGCACGTTACCATCATTGGTCTCATCGATGACGACCAGCTTAGAGAGACGGCTTTTGCGAGCTGAACTTTTGTGTGAAAGCAAGTGGCTTTTGTAAGCTTTGCGGCGCACAATTTTTCCGCTGCCGGTCGCTCTAAAGCGCTTTGCGGCTGCTTTGCGAGTTTTGAGTTTTGGCATGGAGTGGTGTTATTTGGACACAAGCTTCAACTGTATCACGTTTCTGCTACTTTCTGCAAGCTGGATTTGCGACGATCGGGATGGGATGACTGAACTCGGCGCTGCTCTCGATACAAGCGGAGGGCGTAAACTCCGGCGGCAGTTGACTGCAATTCTTTAATTACTGCTGCCATTTCGATCGGCAATTCTTCAATTTTCGCTACCGAAACCGGATGTTCCGACGGCAGCAAAACCGGAGCCGCCAGCGCTGCAAAAGTTATGTCGGCTGCGGATATTGTATCGCCTACTAAATAGGTTTTGCCACCTGCTAATCTTCGATCGACAATCTCAAAAATTTCTTTGATTCCTTGCAGCGAACTGGCGGCGGAATCTGCTGTTATGTTGTAGACTTGCCGCACTTTGGCGCTAATCAACGGAAAGGCTATTTCAAACCCTATTCGCTCAAGTACGGGGGTACTGTTGCACCAAGCTCTTCGCATTGTTTTGCGATCGCCCGATCGATAAAAATATCCCCAATTGCGAGTATATTCTCCCAGTCTAGCATCAAATAACTCTTCAAGTGCTTCGACTTCTTGGCGCATTTCTACATTTGTCGGATACAAATACTGACCTGATGAACTGATTGTATCGAGGTAATGCAAAATATCTGTTGAATCTGTAAAATTGCCAGATTTGGTAACTAAAACAGGAACGCTGCTACCTCCGTTTTTGCTGGTGGCCGATCGGTGAAAAGGTGGTACGTGTCTTTCTTCAATGTAGGGAATTTTTAGCAAGTCAAGGGCCCACCGCACTTTTTCGCAGTAGTGACTGATGGGGATGGTGATGAGGCGGATAACTTCGGTATTGGCAATTGTTGAATGATTCATAAAGTAATTGAGATTTGTAAATATTTGCAGTTTGGTATTGGTATTATTTCGGACGATCGGCGTAAAATTTAAGGACTAAACTCCTGACTACAAAAAGTATTTTGTGTGAAAATTTATCGATTTACTGTTGAGCCAAATATGCTTGAGAAAACTCAGATGGAATCGGCACTGGTTTGCGAGTTGATAGTTCAATAAAACAACCAGATTGTTGGGCGATAGCAGCGACTTTCCCAGCTACAATTATTTCAGCATCCATCATCCACTTCAGCGATTTCATTTTACTCATCCAAATTTTCCCAGTTGGTTTATCGAAAATATTAATCGGCTGCTTGTATTCAATTGCTGTTTTCACCAGCATTGGAGCCACACCGTTTTCCAGCATTTTCTGTACTGGAAAATAAGCATCAGCAAGTGCGATTCGCAAGTCTTCCAACCAGCGGATATAAACAATATTGCTAACGATTCCCGCAAAGTCGATATCGTAAGTTTGTACGGGAAAGCTTAATTCTATTTCCAAAGGTCTTTTCTGTTCGCTGGATGCTTGCATTTTGGGTACTCTCAGTCTATTTTTAATAATTGAAAAACTGCCTCGATTGGGGAGGAAAATTGGAGGCAGAGCCTAGTAACGAGGAGAAATTGCTCTCTTGAGACCGAAAGGTCTGTTTGATAACAAAAAAATTATTCGGTTCTAAAGTTGACTGTCGAGATATCCGTGCAAATGCTCAATTGCTCTTTTGACATGAATTGCATCCCCATAAAGTTTACTCATCATCACGGCTCCTTCCAGGGTTGAAATCACAATAGTTGCGACTACATCGGCTTCGACATTTTCTCGAACTTCGCCTTTAGCAATTCCTTTGTTAATAATTTTGCAAATCAAAGCGCGCCAACCATCCATTGCTATTTGTACCCGCTGACGCAAAGCTGGATGAGCATCATCGCTTTCAACTGCTGTATTTAACAGGGGACAGCCGCCTGGAATTGGAGGATTTTCGGCAAACGTGCTAAATAAAGATATAACAGCTTTTAGCCGATCGACCGCATGACGTTTTCCTTTCAAAGCCCCGAGATATTGTCGGCGCATACATTCAGCCGCAAAGTCAAAAGCTTGCAGGGCTAACTCATCTTTGCTCTTGAAATGGTTGTAAATTCCTCCTTTTTGCAAGCCTGTAACGCGCATGATGTCAGACATAGAAGAACCTGAGTAGCCGTACTGATTGAACAGTGCTGCGGCTTCCCTGAGAATTTTTTCTCTGGTTTCTTGAGCTTTTGACATTTTGAGCGGTGCTGACAGACCTATCGGTCTTTTTTAGAGAATAGCAGAGCGAGCTGTGAATGGCAAGGGGCGATCGCAATTAATTTAAAATTCAACTTAAAGCCGATCGCCCTAACCATCGCGAACCATCCAAACCAACATCCCCAGCAACGGTTCCACAGGCGGCACAGGATAGTCATTGAGGTCAATTGTCAGAGTTTTTGCCTCCAACTTCAAAAATCTCCAAGCAGTGCCACTACTGACACTTCCGTAGATTGTGCCGATCGCAATATTGTTGATTTCATTAAACTTTTGAGCCGCCACCATCTCGGCCGCGCACTGTCCCAATCCCATTTTTAAATCGGCTTTTTTCGCTTCAACAATCACAATTGCTGGTGCTTCGATTAATATTTGTTCGGGAGAACGACTAATTAAAAAATCGCAGATACCACTCAATCCCAACTCCGGCTCTACAGTAAAATCTTCTCCCGAAAATAGACTCACTTGCCGCTGTAAAATCTTGCGGACTTCGACTAAAATAGGACTAATAATCAGTTCTGATCGCGCTTTTTCAGAACCCGTCGCTGTAGCAAGCGGCAATCCTTCAATGAGGGATTCAGTTAAATATACACTAGGCTCGATGGGTTCGGTTGGTGGCAAAAATCTGCCTGCTTCTACGGTAGTTAAGCCGAAATCGCGTTTAGCTTTTCTGAGTGTGAATTCACTGTAGGGCATTGAAAGCACCATTTTTATTGATGTTAATATAGCATCTGATTAAATTTGAAATCAAAATCATGGCATACAGCGATTTTACACTGCGAAAGGTTAAGCAAAGCTTCGGATTGACATCTGTTGAAGGCGGGCGTTTTTTGCCGGAAGTTGAGCCGATCGCACCCAGTGCTATTTTAGCAGGTTTGTTGGCAGATACAGTGCCTTGGGCGATCGCAGTAGGAACGGAAAAAGCTAAATCAGAACTAATTATCGCCCCCGCACTTTTGGAAGTCAAACGGTTGCTGAACCGCCAAATCAGCGTATTTTCTGGCACTGATTTCACCGTGGATACCGCAGCGGGATTAAACGGAGTTTGCGATTTTTTAATCAGTCGCTCTCCTGAGCAATTTGAGATAGAAGCACCTGCTGTTATGCTAGTAGAAGCGAAGCGAGATAACATTAACAGCGGTTTAGGACAGTGCATTGCTGAAATGGTGGCGGCTCAAAGATTTAATGAAATTAACAATAACCCAATTCCGATTATTTACGGTTCAGTAACTACCGGCACTGCTTGGAGATTTATGAAACTCGAAGGGCAAGTTGTGACTATTGATGTCAGTGATTATCCGTTTCCTCCTGTCGAGACAATTTTGTCGATGCTTGTCTGGATGGTACGGGAAGGTTGAAAAGTAGTTATTTGTTGTTAGTTATTTGTTATTAGTTATTTGTTATTGGTTATTTGTTATTTGCGATCGAAACTAATAATCATAGGACTTATGCAATTCCCAATTCCCAATTCCCAATTCCCAATTCCCAATTCCCAATTCCCAATTCCCAATTCCCAATTCCCAATTCCCAATTCCCAATAAAAAAAATAGGCCAGCCATATTAGCGCCTATCTCAATCAATATTTTAAGGGTTCACCGCAACGCCGTCTTACCTCAGCTTTTGACCTGGTATTTTACCAGGTGGGCACCGTTGGCTCGGACTTAAAGTTTCTGGGTACAAGCCCAGTTTACTGCTGTCCAAACATCTTGATTCCCGAGAGTTAAGAGTTATAGATCAAAAAAACATTATTGGCAGTCACCAACGTCGCAGTAGAACCTTTATGTGAACAAACCTGACTGTCAACTGAGTACAGTTAGACCGCAGGCTTCTTTTTCCTTTTTTTCAAAGGCTTTTTATAGTGAGGTAGTTCCACCCCCACTTGTTAATATAGTATCAGAGTATTTCCAGATCATCAAGGGGTATAAAAGAATAATTGTCGGTTTCGGTATCTACACCCGACGAGCCTTTCATCCCAAGGAGTAATTCCCAACGGGGTACTTCGCGCAGCAATTGAGATTAATCCCCTCTAAATATACCCTTAGACTTCCCGGCTGGTAGTTAACATACAGCAACTAACTCGATTTTGGCAACTCTTCGAGCAATTTAACTTCCATACCAGATAGATTCAATGGTTTGAGCGATCGCACTAGCCGACTTTCCTTCATTCTCCCCCAAGTCCCCGTCGAAGAGGACAGTAACGTGACCCAGTTTCCTGCCAGGGCGGGATACTTTCTTACCATACCAATGTACAAAAGCGCCGCTAATTTGTGCCAGTTGTTTTCGTTTCTCTAAATAATCTGACTCCGCAGACTCGTAGCCCAGCAAATTTACCATCACAGCACCTGCACATTTTAGATCGCAATTACCTAAAGGCAGTTGACAAACTGCGCGCAAATGCTGTTCAAATTGTGAAGTTTTGCAAGCATCGATTGTAAAGTGTCCCGAGTTGTGGGTGCGGGGAGCAATTTCATTGACTAACAGCTTATTGTCGGCGGTTAAAAATAATTCAATGCCGAATACGCCGACGGCTTCTAAGCTATTGAGGAGAGTACGGGCGATCGCACAAGCTTCGGTTTGCACCTCTAAACTAATATCGGCGGGGGCAATCACTACACGACAAACCTGATTTTGCTGTTGAGTTTCCACGATCGGGTAAATCGCTATTTCACCAGTTGCCGATCGAGCTGCGATCGCAGCCAACTCGCGATCGAACGGCACAAACTCTTCTACCAGCAAAGACTGACCTTTAAGTGTAGCGCTAATTGACTCAAAACTCTCGCGATCCTTAACAATAAAAGTACCTTGGCCGTCGTAACCGTGGCGGCGAACTTTGACGACAAAGGGAAAATCTCTAGGCCCAGATTCCGAGTTTTGTTCTATCTGTGTGCTGTCGGAAACAGAAATTGCTAAATTGTCGATCGCAACTTCCCCGCACATAGGTTCATGCCCCACAGCCCCTGCTCCAATCTGCCTTCCCTGGGGTTCCTGCAACAAATCTAAATCCAAATCCGCCATACTATCTGGCGCCCAAAACCTGGGAGTTGGCAAACCCAACCTTTGTAAATAACAGCGCTGCACGTACTTATCCAACAAAGGAGAAAGCGACGACAAACTCGGCTGAAATAACACACCTTGCTGTTCTAGCGTTCGCAAACCATCCAAATCCACAAACTCATTTTCAAAAGTAATAACATCGCAGCCATCCGCCAAATAAGCCGTAGCCAAAACATCATCAACAGCCCCCAAAACAGCACCCACAGCAGCAGAAACTGCCGGGTCATCACCATTAGGAGTTTGGACTACCAATTCAATACCCAGCGCGCTAGCAGCTTCTCCCATCATCCAAGCTAGCTGACCGCCGCCGACAACGCCCACCCGCTTCAATTTGGCAGGCGAACTCGCAGCGGTTTGATTAGATTTCATGTGAGTAAAATTCCTGGTATCAACTTGTTTATTTTATCGCTATTTGTAGCCGAATGTATGAGAAATATTGAATATTTAAAAGCAATTTTTTTGGGCTAATTGCACGATTTAATCGAGGCAGAACCTAGAAAAAATCGACGGCGAAAGTCTTGAATTATTGCACGATCCCAGGATGCCGGCAAATAGCGATCGCTCCCCACTCCTCCAGAAAAGTGCCACATCTAGCAATTCACGATTCGCCAAGCATGGCATAATTGACAGCACTGCAAAAAGCAGATAGACAGGTGCAAACACTGAAAATGCGACATTCAGGGAACAAAATTTATAGGTGAGGATACTGTGAAAGTTTTGGTTGTGGGGAACGGAGGTCGCGAACACGCGATCGCAAAAAAACTGCTAGAATCTACGCGGATTAAACAAGTATTCTGCGTTCCGGGCAACGGCGGCACAGCTACCACAAAAGGCTGTCAAAATCTGTCGCTCAACATCGACGACTTCCAAGGCATAGAACGCTTTGTGATGGTGAACAACATCGGACTCGTCATCGTCGGCCCGGAATTGCCCCTATCGCTAGGCATCGTTGACTACTTCCAACAGCGAAAACTGATGATTTTCGGCCCCAACAAAGCCGGCGCCCAAATTGAATCCAGCAAATCCTGGGCCAAAGAATTGATGCTGGAAGCACAAATCCCAACACCCAAAGCTGCCGTATTTACAGGCGCAGAAGCAGCCAAAGCATATGTTGTGGAACAAGGAGTACCCATAGTCATCAAAGCAGACGGACTCGCCTCAGGCAAAGGAGTCACCGTTGCTACCACCGTCAAAATGGCTCACAGCGCCATCAACACCATTTTTAGAGGCGAATTCGGCACCGACAACCTCCGAGTCGTCGTCGAAGAATATGTAACCGGTCAAGAAGTCTCTATTCTCGCCCTCACCGACGGTATCACAGTAGAACCGCTGCTGGCAGCTCAAGACCACAAAGCCATTGGCGAAGGCGACAAGGGAGCCAATACCGGCGGTATGGGAGCCTACGCCCCAGCGCCAATTGTCTCGCCCAAACTAATGGACAGGATTCAAGCAGAAATTCTTGAACCTACCCTCGCTGCGCTACAAAAGCGCAACATCGATTACCGGGGCGTCCTCTACGCAGGTTTAATGATTACACCGAAAAGAGAACTTCAAGTCTTAGAATTCAACTGTCGTTTTGGAGATCCCGAAACTCAAGCGGTTTTGTCCCTCTTGGAAACTCCCCTGGAAGATTTGGTGTTTGCTTGTTGTCAGCAGCGTCTGGGTGAATATTCCAACATTCGCTGGAAGTCTGGGGCTTCTGTTTGCGTGGTTTTAGCTTCTGGGGGCTATCCCGGAAATTATCAAAAAGGCAAAGTTATTACAGGTATCGAGGAAGCTGAAGCCAAAGGTGCAGAAGTGTTTCACGCCGGCACTCAGTTGAAGCAGCAGCAGTTAGTGACCGAGGGCGGCCGCGTTTTGGGCGTCACGGCGGTTGCAGAAACTTTGGAACAAGCTATCTCTAAAGCTTATGCAGCAGTTGATTGCATCCAATTTGAAGGGGTTTACTGCCGCCGGGATATCGGCCTTCGAGCGCTGGCCCCTCAAAATGTCGAGCCCAGTGTCGAGCCAAGTGTTGAGCCAAGTGTTGAGCCAAGTGTCGAGCCCAGTGTCGAGCCCAGTGTCGATCGAAATTAGGAATTGCGGCCTGCTGTGGCCGCTGCTATCCGAAAGCTCGACACGCTGGGGATACTAGAACTCCCCCAAGCAGAAGATAGAATTAAAACCCCGGAGGATAGAGGTTTTGGCCGCCCAAAAGCAGAGCAATTTCAAGGTAGAAGTGCCACAATAAAGTTTGGCACATCTGCGGTGGCAGTAGCGGACAAGTCGCGACAGAAAAATCGATCGACCACAAACTCAATTAATCTTCCTTTTAATATTCAACTGGTGAACTGCTCAAATGCTGGCCATACTAAACAAAATCGGAGAAATTATTGCCCGCTGGTGGTCGGATTTTACCCTCCAGACTCGCCTGATGGCCGGTGCTACCCTCGTAGTTTCGTTAATTATGAGCGGCCTGACTTTTTGGGCCGTGAATACTATCCAACTAGACGCCAGACTTAACGATACTCGCTACGGCCGCGACCTCGGTCTGCTCTTGGCGGCAAATGTGGCGCCGTTGATTGCAAAAAACGATCGCTCCGAAGTAGCCCGTTTTTCCCGCCAATTTTATAGCAGCACCTCCAGCGTCCGCTATATGCTGTATGGCGACGAAGCAGGAGATATTTTTCTGGGGATACCTTTCTCGGAATCTGAGGTGCAAACTTCCCTGACACTGCGCCGCCAAATTAAACTCCCGGATAATTTTATCGCCGACATTGAGGCGAGAAATTTAACTTCTTTGCCTTTGGTGCGGCAGCACTTGACGCCAGACGGAGAAGTTACTGACGTATTTGTGCCGCTAATTCACGAGGACAAGTATTTAGGCGTTTTGGCGATCGGCATTAACCCCAATCCCGCAGCAGTTATCTCTTCAAATCTAACCAGGGATGTTACTTTAGCAGTATTTGTCACGATTTGGGTGATGGTGATTTTGGGCGCTGTATTTAATGCGCTGACAATTACTCACCCGATCAAACAATTAGTATTTGGGGTCAAAAATATCGCGGGCGGGAATTTTAAGCAGCGAGTTGACCTGCCTTTGGGGGGAGAATTGGGCGAGTTGATCGGCAGTTTTAACGAGATGGCCGAGAAATTAGAGAGTTATGAAGAACAAAATATTGAAGAGTTGACAGCGGAAAAAGCGAAACTAGAAACTTTGGTTTCAACTATTGCTGATGGGGCGCTGTTGCTGGATGCAAATTTGCAGGTGATTTTAGTCAACCCGACGGGGAGGCGGATTTTTGGATGGGAAGGTAAAAATGCGATCGGCATTAACGTCGTCAATATTTTACCTGCGGAAGTGCAGCGCGAGTTAGCAAGACCCCTGCACGAAATCGCTGCGGGCGATCGCGAAGGCGGCGAATTTCGGATTACTCTGAGCGAACCAGTCAACCGCACAATTCGGATTCTGCTAACCACCGTAATTCTCCACAAAGCCCCTGGCACCGAACCGCTGTGCAAAAGCTGCGTGCGCGACGAGGAAAATACCTGTACCGAGTCAAAACGCCCGAACGCGATCGAGTGTACATTCTACGAGCAAACCTCGAAGCATCAAGGTTCCGGACAGTACCGAGACAGTCTCAAAGGCATTGCCATGACAGTGCAGGACATCACTCGCGAAGTCGAACTAAATGAGGCTAAAAGCAATTTTATCAGCAATGTTTCTCACGAATTGAGAACCCCTTTATTTAATATCAAATCTTTTATCGAAACTCTCCACGAGTACGGAGAAGACCTTCTAGAAAGCGAACGCCGGGAATTTCTGGAAATTGCCAATCGAGAAACCGATCGCCTCACTCGTTTAGTCAACGACGTGTTAGACTTATCGCGCCTAGAATCCTGCCGAATTTATCAATTGGACGCGGTTGACCTCCCCCAAGCTGTCGAACAAACTCTGCGAACTTATCAGTTAAATGCCAGGGATAAAGGCATCGAATTAGAGCAAGAAGTTGACCCCTGTTTGCCGCCAGCTTTAGGTCATTACGATTTGCTGTTGCAAGTATTTGCAAATTTAGTAGGAAATGCCTTAAAATTTACCGAGTCCGGTGGTAAGGTGGCAATTCGAGCCTATTTCCTAGAGTCGGATGCTCATCCACGCGAAGACGGCGCATCCGGAACCCACAAATTTCCACCAAATACCAGCCATTTTCCGGTGGTGCGGATCGAAATTTCTGATACCGGGATTGGCATAGATCCCGAAGATCAGCAGGCAATTTTCGATCGCTTTTTCCGGGTAGAAAACCGAGTCCACACTCTAGAAGGCACGGGATTAGGTCTTTCGATTGTCAGAAACATTATTGACAAGCACCACACTAAAATTAATTTAGTTAGCGAAGTTAATGTGGGCACGACTTTCTGGTTTGACTTACCAGTTTATCAGGCGAAACAAGCGCTAGATATGGAAAATGCTTGGACGGTGCAAGCACAGGCTGAGACTGAAACAAGTTCGACTGCGGCTAAAACTGTTTAATGGAAGTTGTCGTTGAGCACTCTTAATAGGTACGTAGTTGCGCTTGAGCACTCTTAATAGGTACGTAGTTGCGCTTGAGCGCTCCGAAAGGTACGTAGTTGCGCTTGAGCGCTCCGAAAGGTACGTAGTTGCGCTTGAGCGCTCTTGATTATAATATATAAAGAGCGCTAAAGCGCAACTACATACCTTGTCCGATCGCACATTGCTCTTGATAAATATATATAATCAAGAGCGCTGAAGCGCAACTACATACCTTGCTCTCGATCAACATATATATATAAAGAGCGCTGAAGCGCAACTACATACCTTCGCCCAAGTTTTCATAATTTTCGCCTCCCTCGTTTACTCGTTTTCAGGGTTAGCGTGAAAACGAGTAAACGAGTACAATTGTCAAAACCTAAGAAAGAGTTTTTCTAGCACGTTCCGATCGCTCTTCTGCGGTATCCATGACATCCGCCATTTTATCCACCATTTCCCCTGGATAATTTTCGAGTACCCGAGTAGAAAGCGAAATTCGACCGCGACTTTGATCGAGGTCAACTACCACGGCTTTCAGGGGTTGGCCGGGGGTGAAAACTTGTCCGAGGTTCTCAATATATTTTTGGCTGACTTGCTTGATGTGCAGCAAACCGCTAACTCCTTCCAAATCCACAAACACGCCAAAAGGCTTGATGCTGCTGACTGTTCCTTCCACTAATTGACCGATTTGCAACTGATTTAAGGCAGAAGATTGAGTGGCCATCCGCTGGGAAAGTACGAGTTTTTCTCGTTCGCGATCGACTTCCAAGAAATTCACGGTCAAAGATTGACCAATCAGCGATTCTATGTTATCGCGTTGGGCTAAGTGCGATCGGGGAATAAAACCGCGCATTCCCTCAACATCCACCGTCACGCCGCCCTTATTCGCCCCAGAAACCCGCACCTGAAGCACTTTACCAGTTTCCTGCAAAGCAACTAAATCTTCCCAAGCTTGCTGAATTTGTAACTGTTTCAGAGACAGAGTAACTTGGCCGTCTGCATCTTGTTCGCGGATAATTAAAAATTCCCGTTCCTCGTCTAGCGGAACGACTTCCGACAAATCCGTTACCGTTCTCAAAGCAGCCTCTTCGATCGGCAAAAAAGCCGAAGACTTGCCGCCGATATCAACATACGCGCCATTTGAGTCATACTCGAACACTTTGCCGCGCACTACTTGTCCCTTCTGGAACTCATAATTGTGCTGTTCGAGGGCTTTAGCAAAATCATCCATTGAAAAAGATGCTTTTGCGCTTTGAGAACCTGTAGATTTGGAATTCATGTCAGTTTAGTTGTCAGTTATCAGTAAATTAGTTGTCAGTTGACAGTTGTCAGTTGTCAGTTGACAGTTGTCAGTTGTTGAAGCAAGAAGCAAGATGTTCCCCCACTCTCCCACTCTCCCCCTCTCCCCTCTCTCTCATCTTCCACTCTCTAAGCTGGTTGAAGTTCGTGTTGAAATAGCTGCTTCACTTGCACCCACGATTCGGCTGCTGCGGTAGCGTTGAAACTGCCGCGATGGTCGCAGAAGAAGCCATGATCGGCATTGTAGCTGAAAATTCGGTAAGGAATTCTGTGTTTTTGCAATTCTGCTGCAATTTGGTCAACTTGTTCTTTGGGAATGCTGGCGTCTTGAGTGCCGTAAAAGGCGTAGAGAGTACCTTTAATGTCCGCTGTGCGATCGATCGTGGGAGATCCGCCCCCGGGGGTGAGAGTGGCGATACCAGCGCCGTAGAACGACGCTGTAGCCTTGATTTCGGGCAAAGTCGCCGCGAGGTAGGCGACGTGTCCGCCAAAGCAGAAACCGATACAGCCAAAACCTTGCTGTTTGACGGATGGTAAGGTTTTGAGGTAATCGATGGCGGCTTGGATGTCGCTCAGCAGTTGGGATGCGGTAGTTTGTTCTTTGTATTGTCTGCCGATTTTGATATCTTCGGGCGTGTAGCCGGTTTCAAAGCCGGGGGCTTGGCGCTGGTAGATGGCTGGGGCGATCGCCACATATCCTTCCTTTGCTATTCTTTCTGTAACTTCGCGGATGTGTGCGTTGACGCCAAAGATTTCTTGAATCACGATCACAGCGGGAAATTGCCCTGCGGCGGCGGGTTGGGCTAGGTAAGCCGCGATTTGCAAATCTCTATTGGGAATTGTGACGTTAGCTGTGCGAATTTCTGGGTTAGGCATAGGGAGTTTTAGTCCAATTTTATTTGATTTGTGAATGAGATTTTTTTTAACCGCAGAGGGCGCAGAGAACGCAGAGGAAGAAAAGAGAAGTTTTTGAGAGAAATTGTTGGCATTGTACCAAATTCCGGACTCAATAAACTCGACTAAGGATGTTTTTTTGATCGAGCTTTTGTTCTCCAAGTTTGCGGAGTTCGCGGTTCGTTCCAAAAATCTATTTTACAACATCACATTTCCCGGAAATTGC
>NZ_JAEQDD010000052.1:0-37753 GCF_020737885.1 Microcoleus sp. PH2017_34_RAT_O_A
CGCTTCAGCGCTCTTGGGGCTCAAGCCCAACAACATACCTTTCTTGGTACGTAGTTGCGCTTCAGCGCTCTTGGGGCTCAAGCCCAACAACATACCTTTTAGTCGATCGCACCATCGGATTTTTCCTTAGCATCATAGCACGCGCCCATATGTACTTCGTTGCGACGCTTAGCAAGCTCAATCTGATGCTGCCGCTCTAATAAAGCTTGTTTTTTAGCTTCGGTTTTCGAGTCATGACAATGAGGACAACTCACGCCCAGGACAAAAAATTCAGAAGCCTTATCTTCCTCACTAATCGGGTGACGACAACCGCGACAAAGTTCATAGTTACCAGGTTTTAAATCGTGAACAACAGAAACCCGTTCATCAAAGACAAAACATTCACCTTCCCAACGACTTTCTGCTTCCGGAACCGTTTCCAAATATTTTAAAATCCCGCCTTCGAGATGATAGACTTCTTGAAAACCTTGCGATCGCAAAAAAGCAGTAGATTTTTCGCAGCGAATGCCACCCGTGCAAAACATTGCCACCTTGGGTTTATCGCGCAAAGCAGTTTCTTGCTGCACCCATTCAGGTAACTCGGAAAAGCTTTTGGTTTTGGGATTGATAGCGCCTGCAAAAGTACCCATAGATACTTCGTAGTCGTTACGCACATCAACTACGACAACATCAGGATCGTCAAGCAGCTTATTCCACTCATCGGGCTTGACATATTTGCCAGCCATGAGAGATGGATTAATATCGGGTATTCCCATCGTGACGATTTCGCGTTTTAAGCGGATTTTTAGGCGGTAAAACGGTGCTTTTTCTGAGAAAGATTCTTTGTGAACCAAATCAGCAAAACGCGCGTCACTACGCAAGAATGCCAGCACTGCGCGCACGCCCTCGGATGAACCGGCGATCGTACCATTGATGCCTTCGGCTGCTAACAAGATGGTGCCTTTGACGTTGTTTTTATTGCAACAATCGATTAGCGGTGCTTTCAGCTCGGCAAAATCGGATAGTTCAACGAATTTATATAATGCAGCGGTTAAGAAATTAGCCATAGATCGAATTGATAGCACTAATTGATTTTCATATAAATATGAAAATTCAGTTAAAGCGGACGGTGGGACTCGAACCCACGACGTTCAGCATGGGAAGCACTAGGCATAACTCAGGAAACCCTATACTGGCAAAGGTTTACATCCCCCGCACTGAATATTGTCTCCAATTTTGTCTCCAATTTGTCTCCAAATTGCTAGCATTGTCCTGTTGCTTTTGAAATTTTACCATGACCCATCCCCTTACTAGGGCTAAAAAAGGAGCGGTAGTTGTCCAGACTCGCAGTGGTAGACTGCGCTTGCAGTTGCCCCGCCAGATTTACGGGGGCGATCGTAAATACCTGTACCTGAACCTGTCTGACACCCCTGAAAACTGGGAACTGGCACAAGCTAAAGCCCAACTGATTGAATCTGATATCAAGTTCGAGCGTTTTGACCCTACCCTCAAAAAGTACAAGTCGCAAACTCACTTGACCGTCATTGAGACTCTCAAGTCCAAGCCAGAACTGACTTTAACTAAATTGTTTGAGAGATATCTAGAGTTCAAAAAACCTGCTGTCAAGGCCACAACTTTTCACTATTTAGTGACCAGCATTCAAGCTTATATTGACCGCTGTCCCTACCAAAGTTTGTCCGAAGATGATGCTTTGCAATTACGCGCGTGGCTGCTTGACGACACTACTAACAGTATGACCAAGCGAGTTTTGACTTACGTGAATGCAGCGATTGAATGGGGGATTAAATTTAAAATAATCAGCGGGTTGCGCGTCTCCCCGTTTAAAGGGATGGCTGCGGATTTACCAAAACACAACTGGCAAAGTGACCCCGAACCGAACGCTTTTAGTCCAGAAGAAAAGGCGTTGGTATTAGAGGCTTTCAAAAACCACAAGGGGACTTGGAACGGTAGGGGCTATGGAGGGCAGAAGCTTTGCTTTTATTACCCTTTGGTGCAATTTTGGTTCATGACTGGATGCCGTCCCTCTGAGGCTGTTGGCTTGAGGTGGCGCGATATTGCCTCCGACTTTTCTCACATTGTGTTTAACGGCAGTGTGCAGCATCCGGGCGGGATAGAGACTAGGGTTGATGGTAGTAAAAACAACAAGCGTCGTAGGTTCCCTTGTAATCAGGAATTAAGCGAGTTCTTAAGAAACCTTGAGCCGGAAAACTTGACGGACAAAAACAGTCTGGTTTTTCCTTCACCCAAAAAGGGCGGGGCGATTAATTACAGCAATTTCACTATCCGCACTTGGCACAAGTTGGTTGACCCAATTACTGAGAAAAATCGCGAGGCTGAAGGACATCGTAAAACCACTACTCCCTATTCTTGTCGGGATACTTTTATCAGCGAACAAGTTGGCAAGGGTGTGCCGAGTGCGGTTGTTGCTAAATGGTGTGATACGTCTGAGAAAGTGATTAATGCTGTGTATTTAGACGGCAAGATTTTAGAGCATTTACGCCCGCTTTGATACTGTTAATATGTTGATTCTATGGGCAACTTTTGCGACACAGAACTTTACAATCCCTGTGTTGACAAGTGGCTGCAAACCTGCAATCGTGAGTAACTAAGGAAGATTGATGCGCGACTGACTAGCGATTGAGCCCGCTAACCAAGTCACGACTTCCCCAAACCGTTTTCACATAACGTTTGGAGCCAATAAATTATGACACTTTCAAGCAATTGTCCCTGCGGACAGTTGCAACTCTTTACGTTTGAGTCACAACCGCGCCCTGGTGACACGGTGTTAAGAAGCAAAAAGCAACAACCAAACAAATCTTGATGTAAAATTCAAAACAAGTAATCATTCCTAGCCCCGCAAGGGTGGCCCTAGAAACAAGGGTGCTTTAGGTTATCTGTTAAGACCAAATAGGCGATTGGTGGAGTCCCAGGCTGTGGCGACGCAGCTTAATCTATAGGCGACTCTCGGCC
The DNA here is from genome assembly GCF_020737885.1 of Microcoleus sp. PH2017_34_RAT_O_A. Classification (NCBI taxonomy): domain Bacteria; kingdom Bacillati; phylum Cyanobacteriota; class Cyanophyceae; order Oscillatoriales; family Microcoleaceae; genus Microcoleus; species Microcoleus sp. PH2017_34_RAT_O_A. Next base: position 2,971 of record NZ_JAEQDD010000052.1, read on the forward strand.
GTTAAGACCGAGAAAAAGCTTTGGAACCAGAAAGAGTAGGCGCAAGATGTTCGGCTTGAGTGGGTTTTTGAAATATCCTTAAGTCAATTTCAGCGGGAATCTTTCCAAAGTAGAGTCATGCGGGAGGGCGGATCTAAGCAGAGTCCGGGAAACTGGCAGCTACGCAGGCTGCGCGTACCAAGGATGCAACAGTGAACAAGAGCTAGGTTCCAAATTTTAGCCATATCTCAAAACCCACAAACACCAAAAAACCGCTGCTCTTCAATTGGAACCTGACTTGCAACGGCTTTTTGGAACCTATAAACGTTCAACCTGTCCAAAAGACGGGCTAAATCCATGTATTCAAATGATACATCAAATTGTGCATTTCCAAAATTTAATGCTTTCATCCCGAAGCACCTGACTGAATGGGTTGAAGGTTCAACAGTATCAGAAGCGATCGCCTCCCTCAACATCGAATCGCTGACGGTCAAAGAACTCAACGAGCGCATCCGTCCAAAAGAACCCATTAAAACGGGGGGCTGGTGGTGTCGTGGCGTTAACTGGCGGACGGGTGCGCGAATGGGCAATTGCTACGGACAAGGCAAGCCAGACAAGCCACATCAGCCAGAAGGTTCTAAGCCCCGCAAATACCTCACAGGTAGTGGCATGGAACCTGACCCCATATTCCTTGCCATGCCCGATAAAGACTACTGGGCAAAAGTTCACGCTGATAAGTCCATCCCTCGCCATTGGACTGAGGGAACTAAGAAAGCTGGGGCTGGGTTGAGTATTGGGCTTGCAACCATTGCCCTAACAGGTGTGTGGAACTGGGGCAAAGATGGGAAACTAGCGCACTTTGTGAAGGAGTGGGCAGAACCCGAAACCGTCCACTACATAGACTTTGACTCCGACTATGCGGCCAATCCATCTTGCCGTGCAGCCATTTTGAAGTTTGGCCGCTTGTTAATTGAGTGTGGGTGTAAGGTACACATCACTGTTTGGGATACCGAGTCTAAAGGGATGGACGATTTCATCAAAGCTAAAGGGAGAAAGGCATTCAAGGATGCTGTAACAAGCGCGTCAACCCTAGATAAGTGGGAGAAACAACTTAAGAAAGGCGATCGCAAAAATGACACTTCAAACCCTAATATTTCTCTAACTCCTCACCCGCGTACGCGAGAAGAAGTAGTATGCCAGAAGTATGACAGTAGTAAAAGCGACTACATACCAGACACAGCGCCGACTCCAGAGCAAAATTATGTACAAAAAGCTGTCGAGGCGCTGTATTCTGGCACGCCTTGGGCGTCGATAGCAGGACAGCTTTTTGAGTTCACCGGGACTCATTACGAGCTGCGACCGGAAGCTACCGAGAAGCGACGCATCCTTGAGTGGTTGAGCACCTACTCTGAATTGGTAAAGGGGAAATATCGTTGCAACCGTGCTAACTCTGCCAGTTTCAATGAGGTCTACACTTATATGCTCTCGGCTGTGGCAGTAGACCCCAATACTATCAATCCTGATGGGTTGAACACTACTAAGGGGGTGGTGAAAATCAATCCTGATGGCTCTCACTCACTTGTTCTACATGACCCCAAAAATATCTATACCTATGTCGGCTGCACGTATGACCCCGACATTGATGCGAGAGATTGCGATCGCCTTCTGGAGTGTCTTGAGCCGGCACAGCGCGAGATATTCCTGAGAACTGCCGCTGCTGCATTGAACCTGAAACTGGTGCGCTCGAAGTTGACGGGACGGGGCGTTAAAGGTTTGCTGTGTTACGGCGAGGGGTCTAACGGCAAGGATACGCTGCGGGCTGTGTTGGCCACTGTATTCGGGCGGGGAATGACTGGCAAGTCACTGTCAGATTTCCAGTCCTACGATCGTGGCCGCAAGTTTAATCTGTCGGGTATTCTAGGGGGTGTCTGCAACTGGGCTTCCGAAAATACTTCAAAAGTAAACCTAGACGGCATTCAGAGTCTTAAGCAGTTCATTACTGGCGACCCTCTTGATATTGAACCCAAAGGTAAAGACAGCTACGAATATAAGCCGGTTGCTACGTTTTTTGCCAACTGTAACAAACTACCTTCTATCACCGGAGGAACGGCTGCAATTGATGACCGCTACGGCATTTTGAGTTTCAAAAAAACCTACAAGCGCAACGCTGACCCGTCTCAGGGCGAATTGGAAGCTGACCCGCGTTTTAAGGATGACGAGAACTTTATTCTTGAGCGGATTGCGCCGGCGATGCTTAACAAGATGCTGGAGCGGTTGCCACTGTTACTAGCTGAAGGTATTGACTACAAGGCAACCCGTGATGCGATGCGGGAAGCTCAGGAGGAAAGTCGGCACTTGTGGCAGTTTGCTCGCGAGGTTGGTTTGGAGGTTCAGACTGGTGGGCGTGTTTGGGTTACAGATTTGTGGCAACAGTTACAGGACTGGTATGTGGAATCTAGAATTTTAGAGATTGAGGACAGTGGCGAAAAGAAAAAGCCCAAATTGATTTGGAACGAGCTTTCTAACAAGTATGATGCCCCCGTAAAGGCTATAAACCAGTTGTATGCAAGGTTGTGCGAGATTTTCCCTAAAGTACAAATTCATCGTTACGACGGACGCGATGAAATGGAACGGAGAGGGCAAAAATACTTGCTTGGAATTGGACTTGTGCAAAATTCCGTAGCAACTCAAAAAACTGGGTTGCCAGAGTTGCCAGTAGACACAGCAAGGAATACAGGGTTGCCAAGTGAGTTGCCAAAAAATACTGGCAACCCAGTTGGCAATCCACAAACCCTTACACAGAGCGCTGGCAACCCTGGCAACCCAATTTCCTCACCTTTTGCGGAAGTGTGTAATTTACTTTCTCAATTTACGGCCAGCGAGCTGCAAAAGTTGTCAAAATTGGTTGAAGCAGTCGCCAAAGTAAAAGCAGCTAAAACTTGGGCGGACATACAGCAGGCTCTCGGAGACGACGCCCAAGTGCGGGAACAGGTAAAGACCGCCCTAACGAAAAAAGAAAATGCCCGTGTTGGCAAACTCAAAATGACCGCAGTCAAAACCGTCGGTGTGCGTGTCCGTTATGTTGGCGACAGACCAGTGTCAATAGAACACTACTCTGGTGTTGACTTGGTTGTTACTGAGATTAAGCGCGACCACGGTATTGAAATTGCTTGCAAGAAACCTGACGGCAGTTTCACGACTTGGTTTAGACCTGAAGAGTTGATGCCTATGTAAGCCCTGACACCGTTTCCATAAATGATAGGCGCAACCATTTATGGAAACGGCAAAGTCGCCTGCACTGCAAAGTCAACGTGGTGGCGGCTATTTTTCTGACGGCTGAACGGAAACCCTACATTAGCCCGTTAAACTGTCGCAGCCATCAGAAAAATCCCGCTAGGGTTCTAGAAAATAACTGTCGTGTCGTTCTTGGTCTTGCAGCTCAAAAAATTCATCAAAATCAATAGCTCCTGCAACAGAAGAACCTGGCAAATCCTTAAAAGTATTGTCGCTGACCCACTCTTGCTCATCCATATCTTGCTCTAAAAGCTTCTGAGCGCGCTGGCGAACAAAAAATTCTTTCAATTCTTGTGGCGACAAAGGATGAGGAGGATGACCCACAGTAATTATTGGAGGAGCAGACGGAGGTAATCGTCCTTCATTCCGATCCATGTATCGCGCAACTTCCAAAATTTCATCAAGCAAAGCAACAGGCAGCCGCACCAATTTAGTGCGCCCATGTTTCCATCTACAAGACCAACGAACACCCAACCGATTTAAACCAAGATTCCGTTTACTTTTCTTCATATTTAAGCTAGTAATGTAACAGTATTTACCTTTCTTTACATTCACACTAAAAAGTGTAACACCATCAAAAATGGCTACACCTTACTATCCATAACATTTCTACCACCAACATTTATTTATTTCTTTATTGTTGTACCGGGTATTACTCGACCCGGTTATTTTCACCCCCGTGTCACCTTGCCTGCGGCGCCTCAAACTCTACCTGTCGCGGCCGGGGGGGCGGGCCATAGCCGGCTCCCCCCCCGGCCCACGTTCTCAATCGATCGCTTCCTTAGTTGTCTAGTGTTGGGTCTAGTACAATGTCTACAATTGTGTCTACACTGTCTACGCTGTCTACACCAATGCAACCAGTAATTTCTCTAACCAATTCTCGCCAAAGCATCCGAACAGCTTTAGCTGCCAAACGCGATCGCACAAGTTTAACTGGCTGCTTCTGATTTTTGCATTCCACATAATAAGCGGACAATTTCTCGCCGATCGGATTGCACAAACGAGACCGACTCGGTTCAATCCTAGTAAAAATCCACTGCCAAAGAGCTACCCGACAAACATCGCTACCGGATTGGTAAGATTTTTTCTGCTCGTCACCTGACCACGCGCGAGTTGGAGCTACACCCAAAGTCTTCATAAAACGACGCTCGCTATAGCGCTTTTTGGTGGGTTTCTTGGAGTTGCGACCCCTTGAAATCACAATTTCAGGCTCACCGTTATCTCCAAAAAAGTTTTCAATTGGGTAAATTTGGCTAAGAATCAATGCTTGGGCACGAAGTCCAAAACCAAACTGAGCAAAAACTTTACGGTAAGGTAGAAACCGCATATCAGAATTAACCAACTCAAAAAGTTCAAGTTCAATTTTTCGCTCCTGGAGCTGGAGGTCGCAGAGCATTTTAGCAGCAAACCTAGTTTCATCTATGAGCCCACTTCCTACAGTGGTCGCATAAAGGCGATCGTATTTTGCGGAATTGCGCTGCTCTGAAATCCATCCCCACAGTAACGGTGGCAAATCTCCGCTTGCGCCCAAAAGAGAACGAACGTTCATAACTTCCGGGAACTGCCAAGCCAAGTCCTGACGCAGCCTGTTGATGATGGGGGACTGAACGCGGTTGTAATGGGACAAGCGAAAACACAACTCACGAACCCTGACGATAGTAGTGTCACGAACTTGCAAAAACCGCCGGGGTAAATGCTGGTAATCGAAGTAATAACAGGCAAGGGCGAGGGCGTCTACCTCATCGTCTTTATCAGGAAGGTCAAGAGTGTTCCTGTAAGCGGGAAGTCGGTTATTTGACACAAGACAGACTTTAACGCCAGCTTTTGCTAGTTGAGTTCCCCAAAGCCGCTGGTAATTTATCCCCGTAGGTTCCATCAGCGCTACATCAGGTTTGAGTTCGAGCAACTGCTTAATGCCAGCAGCATCAGCTTTGATAGTGAAAAACTCTAAAGAATGGTAAGAGTCGCGCGGTCGGTCAGGACGTTCGGTCAGCAAGCAACCAACTACAGAGGATTTACAAACGTCCAACCCAAGAACTCTAAGTTGAAGCTTGTCCTTTGTGTCAAGCGGTTGAGCATCATTGTTAGCTTTGAGCAACGCTTCCCAAGTAGCAATCACGGTCAACTTTCCAAACTGTCGAGCATCCTCAGCCGTCAGTCCAGCATCGGCAGCTAGTTCCTTGAGACAGGTGAGACGACTTTTAGTAAAAGATTTAGTCATGCTCAACCGCCTGTATTAGTTCAAAAGCTTCATCCAAAATATCGCCAAGCTGAGCCAAGCTAGGCGAAACATATTCGTAGTAAGACTCCAAGAGTAAGGAAGCGCGAAAACAATCGTCAGCGTCAAACTCGGTTGCTTCGCTCAAATAAGTATCAAGCGAGTCAAGAAAAATTTCGCGGTGACGGATGTTAACGAGGATATCCGTAGAGCGACAAGCAAGCACAAGTAATTGCTTGAGTGTTTTACGGTCAATGCAAATTTTGTCGCCTGAATCTGGCGATTGACCTGCAACTGGTGACATAATAATTTTGCTCCAAACGTTGGTTGAAAACGGTTTGGGGAAGTCGTAGTCGATTCGGTGCTGATTACACCGGATTGACCGCGCTTATCAATTCTTCCTTACCAATTACGATCGCAGCTTCACTGCCACTTGTCAAGAATAATTATTAAATTTCATCTTATGGAAACGGCAAAGTCGCCCGCACCGCAAGATCAACGTGGTGGCGGCTATTTTTCTGACGGCTCAATCTCATCCCCCTTAACTGGGGATTTTCGTGTCTACAAGTTCTGTAGACAAATTGTTGACAGTGTAGACAGTTATCAGTTATTGTAGACAAATAATGTATACAGGTGTCTACAATGAGTCAAAGTCAAGTTGTATCGTTCAGAGCTTCCGGTCACTTCCTGAACTGGATAGAAGCTCAGAGGCTAGAGGGTGAGTCGGTAAGTCAAGCTGCACAACGCATTCTCAAGGAAGTCTCAGGCACGTCTACAGCGATGTCTACACTGTCTACAGCAAGTAACGATATTGTGTCTACAATGTCTACAGTCTTGTCTACACGAAGCAATGATAGCGTCGCGTCTACAGATGTTGTAGACATTGTAGACAAGGTTGTAAGTACAAGTCTTGACCCCGTGATGGAGCGTATGGCCGCCATTGAGGAACGGCTGGGAAAATTGAGTGCCTGAGCGATGGCAACAATGAATCGCTCAGGCAAGATTTGAAAGCGGCCAACAAGCAACTTACAGAATGGGATACAGAACTGAATCAGTTACACGAGCGCAACGGCGACTTAGTGCTGAAGGTGCAGATGTTGGAGCAAGAGCTCAAGAAAATGCGACGTGATCGCACTGAAAATAAAAATTCAGCTCCGGCAGTCGCAGAATTTCCAGAGCCGGCCGACTTGCTCAACCAGTTAAAAGCGCGGCGTAAAAAGTCGAGGGCGGACTTGGCTGATATGGAAGCAGTGTTGGACGTATTGGCGGAACTAGGGACTTAATTGTCTCCAATTTTGTCTCCAAATTGTCTCCAAACAACCCTGAAAAACCCTGTATTTGTCTCCAAAAACTCTGTGTTTGTCTCCAAAAACATCCTGTGCAACCACAGAGGTCAAGCCCTAAAAACGCCAAAACCCTTGATTTCTCAAGGGTTTAAATATTGTTCGCGCAAGCGGACGGTGGGACTCGAACCCACGACGTTCAGCATGGGAAGCTGACATTCTACCACTGAATTACGCCCGCGCTTAGTCTGTTTTACTGGCTTTTACTTTTTAGGGATTGCGGTAAACCATGACTAGATAAATATTATACGACGATTTTGTGATTTTGAGTCAATGATTTTGAGAATTATTTTTTGGGGTTGCCGATCGCCCATGGCGGCAAAATTAATAGGGTGCGTCAGTCTCGATCGCCGGAATTTTTCGGACAAACCTGAGATCTGACGCACCGTACACTCCAAAAGCCTTCTCCTGACGCAGGAGGAGACGGCAGTGCCCGTTTCCCTACCCGGAGATATTCGATCGCCCTTGGCCTCTTTTCTTCCCCCGCACCCGATCGAAAATCCAGACTTGCAAGCCATCCATGTAGGTATAAACCACCGGAATTACCACCAAAGTTAATAGCGTAGAAGTCATCAAACCGCCAATTACCGCCATCGCCATCGGACTCCGCACCCCAGATCCCGCGCCAATTCCCAGCGCGATCGGCACCATCCCAGCTATCATGGCGATCGTTGTCATCAAAATCGGCCGCAACCGCGCTACACCAGAATCCAGCGTCGCCTCATACATCGGTTCGCCTTCCTTCTGATTCATAATCGCGTAATCAACCAGCAAAATCGAATTCTTCGTCACAATTCCCATCAGCAACACTACACCAATCAAAGCGTACAAACCGAGAGATTTTTGTCCTACCAAAAGTCCCAACAGCGCGCCACCCAAAGATAAAGGTAATGCCGCCATAATCGTCACCGGATGCAAGAAATTGGCAAACAACAGCACCAACACACCATAAATAAACAGTACCGCCGTTCCCAAGGCCCCCGCAAAACCGCTGAAAATATCCTGCATAACTTTTGCATCGCCCGAAGATTCTTGTTCCACGCCAGGGGGTAAAGGATTCATTGCAGGCAGTTTTTTCACCGCAGCAACAGCTTCTCCTAAAGTCGTACCTTGCAACAAATTGCCCTCTACAGATACTTGACGAGCTCTGTCATAGCGATCGATCTGAGAAGGCCCGCTACCCAAAGCAATATCCGCCACTGCCCTCAACGGTACTAAAGTATTATTTTTACCCGGTATTTGCAGATTCTTAATTGTTTCGATATCGCTGCGAAACTGCGGCGCCAACATCACATGAATCGGAATTTGTCGATCGGGCAAATCAAACTTAGCAAGATTTGAGTCAATATCTCCAATCGTTGCCAAAGAAGCAGTGCGAGCAATTTGTTGCACCGAAACTCCCTGATCCGCCGCCCGATTTGGATCGGGTTTTACCAAAATTTCCGGCTTGACTAAACTCGCGCTAGATTGTACCTCAATCAGTCCCGGAAGTTGCCTCATTTGTTGCGTCAGAGTTTCCGCAGTTTTGGTTAAAGCCTCCGCATTTTCGCTCTTGAGGACGATCGACATTTGCTTCCTACCGCCCACACGCCCTTGAGCAAAACTCAGCCGCACACCGGGAACATCGGCAAGTTTCGGCCGCATTTCCTCCTCAAACTTCTGTTGTCCGATCCGCTGATTGGCGGGTTTCAATTTCACGTACAGACTGGCTGTATTTACGCCACTAGCGCCCCCTCCGCCACCACCTGGCCCCCCGGATACTGTCGGAGCGCCTTCGGTCTCCAAAACGCTTTTTACGGCCCGATGGGCGAGCAATAATTTAGTTGCTTGCTGCACTGCTAAATCTGTCTGTGACAAGGTGGAACCGGGCGGTAATTCAATGGAAACAGTCGAAAGTCCGGTATCATCGCGATCGATAAACCCAGTCGGAATGAAAGGAATTAACTGAACGCTGCCGAAAAATAAAGCAACAGCTAAAATTAGGACGATCGCCCGATGCTTCAGAGCCCAAGTCAAAAGTCGGCGGTACTGATAAGAAAGTTGGTCTTTTTTAAGTTCCTCATGATGTCCTTTCTCCTTAAATAAATAAGCCGCCATCATCGGAGTCACAGTGCGGGCTACTAACAGCGAAAATAACACCGACGCCGAAACCGTCACGCCAAAAGGTCGAAAAAACTGACCAGGAATTCCCGGCATAAAAGCCACCGGCGCAAACACCGAAACAATCGTCATCGTGGTAGCAACGACAGCTAAACCAATTTCAGCAGAAGCATCCAAAGCAGCTTGATAAGCCGTTTTCCCCATCCCGACGTGCCGTTCAATATTTTCAATTTCGACGATCGCATCATCGACCAATATACCCACCACCAGCGACAGCGCCAACAAAGTCATGCCGTTAAGCGTATATCCTACCATTCTCAGCACAGCAAAAGTAGGAATTGCCGACAGCGGCAAAGCCACAGCAGCAATCAAAGTCGCCCGCCAATCCCGCAGAAATATAAAAATCGTGACAATCGCTAAAACCGCCCCCAAAACTAAAGCATCAACAGAAGCTTCATAGGAATCTCGGATGTGATCTGCTAAAGTATAAATAAGTTCAAGCTTGACATCCGGCGGCAAAGTTTTTTCCATTTTCTTAACAGTTGCCCGCACCGCTTCTTCCACAGTCACGAGAGTGCTGCCGGTGCTGCGGAGGATAGCAAAAGCTACAACAGGCTTGTTATTGAGCCGCGCACCCTGACGCGCTTCTGCATAGCCTTCGTCAACTTTTCCCAAACTGGAAAGCGGCACAAAACCGCCTTTTGGTAAAGTAATTTGATAAGCTTTCAACTGTTCGATAGTTTTGGCGCTGCCGATGGTGCGAACTGTTTGCTCGGAATTGCCGATTTCAGTTCTGCCACCGGGAAGATTGATGTTAAAATTGCGAATTTGGTCGTTAACTTGGGTAGCTGTAATCCCCAAACTTTGCAGTTGTTCGGGGTTTAAATCAACTCGAATATCCCTGTCCCTGCCTCCAATTCGCTGCACTTGAGCGACACCTTTGACCGACAACAGGACGCGGCTGATGTTTTGGTCGATTAATTCGCTTAACTGTTCTACGGTTTGGCGATCGGAAACGACGGCGTAGGACATAATGGAACTACCGGCAAATTCCACCCGCTTGACGACTGGATCGTTGATGTCTTGGGGCAGGCTTTGACGGATTTGGGCGATCGCATTTCGGACATCATTCGTAGCGCGATCGCTATTTGTGCCCAACAAAAAGTTAACTGTAGTATTAGAAGAACCGTCATTAACAGTAGAAATAATGTGGTCAATATTGCCCAAACCCGCCACAGAATCTTCTACTTTTTTCGTAACTTGAGATTCAAGTTCGGCTGGATCTGCCCCCGGTTGGCTGACAGATATGGAAACTGAAGGCACATCGATGTTCGGTGAATCATCAATGCCTAAAACCGGAAAGGATACTAATCCCCCGATTGTCAGAATTAAGAATAAAACAATCGTCGGGACAGGCTGTTTGATCGACCAAGCCGAAATATTAAAAGACATAATTGGAATGGGGAATGGGAATGGGGAATGGGGAATGGGGAATTGGTCATTGGTCATTGGTAATATAGTTATTCTTCTTGGAATTCTTGTGGAGTGGGCCGGAGAGCCCGCTCCAAATATCTACTAACTAACTAATCTTATTCTTCTTTAAATTCTTGTGGAGTGGGCCGGAGAGCCCGCTCCAAAAATCTATAGCGGTTCTCAGAAAGATGAGGTATGTTGTTGGGCTTTAGCCCTCTTAAAATATATAGTAACTAACAAATCGTAAGGTGCTTAGCGTGGAAAATTATTAGTCTGTCGTCGCCAAATTCTCACCTGACGCACCCTACAATAAATAATGACTGTCAACTGTCAACTGCCAACTGCCAACTAAGAGGGCCGGCACGGGGGCACTGCCCCTACAACTGTCAACTGTCAACTGCCAACTGCCTACTGACTGCTGACCTTAATTCGATCGCCATCCTTAAGATAACCAGCCCCAGCAACCACCACTTTATCGCCTGCCTTCAACCCCTTTTTAATCTGAACCTGAGCAGTCGTCAAATCACCAACCGCGCCCCCAGTAATCTCTCCAACTTCCACAGGTTGAGCCTGCACCTTGTCCTCGCCTACAAGTTTGTAAACAATAGAACTGCCGTCAGACTGTGGTAAAATAGCCTTAGCAGGGACTTTCAAACCTTGAGCCGTCGCCGTCGAAATCGAGGCGCGCAAAAACATTCCCGATCGCAAAAACTCACTTGTCGGCAAATCAATCTTCACCGTAGCCTGCCGATTTTGCGGGTCAACTAACGGCGAAATTTCTCGCACAGTTCCCGACAACTTAATCCGCTTATCAGAATCCGAAGTAATCTGCACCGCCGTTCCCGGCTGCACTTGAGAAACCTGAGTTTCCGGTACTTTTAATTGCAGTTCCAGCTTGTTTCCTCGAATAATCGAAAATAGTTTTTGACTTCCCGAAGAAACATCACCAACTCGACCAATTCTTTCAGATACAATACCGCTGTCCGGCGCTCGGACAATTGTTTGTTCGAGTTGAGTTTGCAACTGTTTCACTCGCGCATCATTACTGCGAACACCTGCTGCATTGTTCCCGACATTTGCGCGCGCGCTGCTGACAGCAGAGCCGGCCGTATTCACCTTAGCGCGGGCGCTGCTGAGGGCCGCTCTCGCCGTACTGATATTAGCTTCTGCTGTAGCTACTTTAGCTTGAGCCGATCGCACTTCTTCCGCCGCTTTGTTCTGTTCTTCCAAAGCTTTATTCAAATCAGCCTTAGCTTTGTTCACATCTTGAACAGCAGTATCTCGCTCGGTTTTGCGCTTTTCCAAATCTTGCTGGCTGATTACTCCCTGGGAAGCCAAATTTTGGGTGCGATTTACTTCTCTTTGAGCTTGAGCTAATTTAGCCTCAGCAGAAGCAATCCCCGCCTTAGCTTGCTCGACACCGGCTTTGGCTTGCTCGACACCTGCTTGAGCTTGGCCCACGCCCGTTTTGGCTTGCGCTGCGTCAGCGACGGCTTTTTCAACGCCGGCTTGGGCTTGAGCAACGCCGGCTTGGGCTTCTTGTTGGGCTGACTGGGCTTGTTGCACCTGAGCTTGCGCTTGTTCTACCGTAGAATCTGCCGATTCTACCTTAGCAGTGGCTTCGGCAATTTGCGATCGCAGCACCGAATCATCCAAAACCGCCATTACCTGACCTTTTTCTACCGCATCCCCTTCTTTTACCAAAACCTGCTTGATTTGCAAACCGTTGGCTTGCGGCAGCACCGGCAGCAAATCGTAGGGCGCCACAGTCCCCGTCGCTTCCAGAGTTTGAGCCACCTCGGCCGATTCCACAGCAGCCACTGTCACCGTCTGATGCGTCCCCTGCTGAGCCGCCGCTGGGGCTGCAACTGGGGGACGCGCGCTCTTCTGGCCCGCAGTCAAGTGTACTGCTAGCAGCGTTGCAGCTACGCCAATCCCTGCGCCCGCCAACAGCGTCGGCCACCTGAGTCCTTTACTGGGAGGAACTTCTGGTTCTTCAGCTTCGGAAACTTCTGATTGTTCGTCTGGAACTTCTAAGGCTATTTCTCGTTCATCTTCTTCAGAGGAGAAGTGCCAGCGAGAGGTATCTGAGATGCCAGTTTCAGGCGCATCCACTGCTGATTTGCTGTCGCGCCCGCTCTGCACGGGGACAAGCGGTTGCTGTTCTTCTGCTTCTGAAAAAACTTGATTCGTCACGGTAGTTCCTCCCGCCGGTTTGAGCCTGGGGTTTTTGATATTGTAAAGAAAGATTGCGGTTTTAATATCTAATTTATTTTAGCTGAGCGTGCGATCGGTCGCGCCTCCTCCTTGTGGGTGAGTGTGGCGCCATTTCACCTGATAATCGCGATTTCGATCCGAGGTTGTGCGATCGACCTTTGACTCGATCGGGATTTTGAGGCAGAGTAATCTTAGCGCGATTTGCGATCGCTTGCAGGGCGATCGGACTCAGATTTTCTGTCCCAGAGCGTTTTTACCATCACCAATTCATCACTGCCAAAAGAATTTAATCTAATATTGAACTGATTATTGCTAATCTATAGTTTAATATAGCGATCCTAAATCATTTGTGAACTTCTTCTTACTCCCTCCCCTTACTAAGGGGAGGGTTGGGGTGGGGTAAAAAAAATACGATTCATTTAGGATTGCTATATCTTTGTTGTATAATACGGCACAGAAGCTAAAAAACTTATGCCAGTTTAATTGATAAAATCACAATGAATAGTGTATTTACTCCCGTCCAACAGTTTCTAATTACTTGGTTGCTAGTGCTAGTGACTGGATGGTTTACCCTGACTGCTATCAATTATGTTGGGGAACTGGTCAGCATTTTAGTAACAGCGGGACTGATTGCATTCTTATTAAATTATGCAGTAATCAGACTGCAAGTATTTTTGCCGCGGGGAATAGCTGCGGGGCTGGTTTATTTGATGGCGGGTGTGGTAGTCGCAGTCATCGGTTTAACTATTGTACCGCCCGTATTCAGTCAAGCGAGACAGTTGGGGGTGAGGTTCCCGGACTTGCTGGAGTCAGCGCGGCAGCAGTTAGGCGAATTTCAAGCGTGGAGTGCCGATCGCAATTTACCATTTGACGTGCAAATATTGGAACAGCAGTTATCAGCCAAAGTCCAGGAACAAGTACAAGCAATCGCAGGTACAAGTTTAGGCTTAGTTGTCGGTACAGTTAACTGGTTTCTCGACTTAATTTTTATCCTGGTAATTTCATTTTATATGCTGCTAGACGGTCAAAGAGTTTGGCAGGGTTTGACCAGCATTTTTTCGCCGGATATTCGCTATGTTCTCACAGATACTTTGCAGCGAAACCTCCAGCGATTTGTCTCGGGACAGTTATTGCTGGGACTCTTTATGGCGACCTCGCTAACTCTGGCTTTTTGGTGGCTGCAAGTGCCGTTTTTTCTGTTGTTTGCCGTGTTTATCGGATTGACAGAAATAATTCCGTTTATCGGAGCGACGCTGGGCATCGGCACTGTTAGTATAATTGTAGCGTTTATCGATTGGTGGCTGGCGCTCCAAGTGTTGGCAGTTGCGATCGGTCTCCAGCAAATCAAGGATAATTTAGTAGCACCCCGAATTATGGGCAATCTCACGGGGTTGAGTCCGGTAATTATTTTTACAGCTTTGCTCTTAGGAGGTAGAGTGGGAGGATTGTTAGGAGTTATCCTGGCAATTCCCCTGACTGGGGTGGTCAAAAGTATCGTGGAAATTGTACTCAATCCCAAATTACCTCCGCAAACAGGTTCGTTTTTCTACAATCCTTTTAACGGCGAGGAATTGGGGAAAATTGCCGAAAATGAAAATAGAATAATTTTGGTAGCCGATGAAAAAAAATAGTTTAAGGTTTGTAGTAAGGACTTCAGTCCTTCATTCAATTGACAGTTGACAGTTGACAGTTGACAGTTGACAAAGGAAGGAAGAGGATTGGAGTAATGAATAGTCTGATTTTAATTTTTCCCTACAAGGGTTCCGGCTTTCAACCAATTCTTTCTGCTAAAAATTGTATTAGTAACGAATTCAGCCCTTGCTACTGATTCCGTGAAGAAAGGATTAGGGGCATCTCAGTTTTGCTATTATGTGAGTGCGAGCGTCCCCGCTCGCTTCCTTATATGTAGCGAGCGGGGACGCTCGCACTCCTCAAACCGCTTCTTACTCTCCGAAAAAAACGCTCGCAAAGGACTAAAGTCCTCACTACAAACCTGGGAGGACTAAAGTCCTTACTACGAACCTAGGAGGACTAAAGTCCTTACTACGAACCTGGGAGGACTAAAGTCCTTACTACGAACCAACTTAAAATCTCAAACCTAAAACTTATGAAATGGTGGCAAAATCTTAAAAATAATCCTCTAGCTCGGTTGGGAGCCGTAGTGCTGTTAATTTTTTATACAGTCGCACTTTTTGCCGAATTTGTGGCTCCCTACGACCCCTACGACTCTCAATTAAACAGTTCCTTGCTGCCACCAACTCAGATTTATTTAAGCACCAAAGACGGGCGATTTATCGGCCCCCACGTTTACCCGACTGCTCAGGGGCCGGTGGATGCGAATACGGGCGCTCGCGAGGTAATTGTAGACTGGCAAAAACCATCTGCTGTTGGTTTGTTTGTCAAAGGTTCTCCCTATAAGTTTTTAGGAATTTTGCCTTGGGATATCCACCTGTTTGGCACTACAGGAGAAGGCAAAATTAACCTTTTAGGCACTGATGAACAAGCTCGCGATCAATTCAGCCGCTTAGTACAGGGCAGCCGCATTAGCCTCAGTATTGGTTTAGTTGGTATAGCAATTTCCTTTCCTTTAGGATTGTTAATCGGAGGAATATCTGGTTATTTCGGCAGTTGGATTGACAGTATTTTAATGCGCTTTGCTGAAGTATTGATGACGATTCCCGGTCTTTATTTATTAGTAGCTCTAGCGGCAGTCCTTCCGCCCGGATTGACAAGTGCTCAGCGATTTATTTTGATTGTGCTGATTACTTCATTTATCAGTTGGGCGAGTTTGGCGCGGGTAATTCGCGGTCAGGTACTGTCAATTAAACAGCTAGAATTCGTGCAAGCGGCGCGGGCTATGGGCGCCAACCCAATTTATATTATTGTCCGCCACGTGTTGCCACAAACTGCAACTTATGTAATTATTTCTGCTACTTTGTCGGTTCCGGGTTTTATTGTGGCGGAGTCGGTTTTGAGTTTGATTGGTTTGGGAATTCAACAGCCCGATCCTTCGTGGGGAAATTTGCTATCTTTGTCTACGAATGCTTCAATTATAGTGTTGCAGCCCTGGTTGGTTTGGCCTCCGGCGACGCTGATTATTTTGACTGTTTTGGCGTTCAATTTATTGGGGGATGGATTGCGGGATGCTCTCGATCCGAGAAGCATTCAAAGGTAATTGTTCAGTTGACAGTTGACAGTTGACAGTTGACAGTTGACAGTTTAAGAGCGACCTCTACCTAGAAGGAAGAGGATTGGAGTAATGAATAGTCGGATTTTAATTTCTCCCTCACTCGCTTTCTTGCTTTCAACCAATTCTTTCTGGTAATGGGGAATTGGTAATGGGGAATTGGTAATGACGAAGCAAAAAATGACCAATGACCAATGACCAATTACTTGTTTAAGTATTAATAGGTAAGCGGATGGTAAAAGTAGAACCAACACCGACTTGACTGTTTACTGAAATATTGCCACCCATCATGAGGCAAAAACGCTGGCTGATTGCTAGTCCCAAACCAGTGCCGCCGTATTTGCGCGTGGTAGAAGCGTCTGCTTGGATAAAGGGTTGGAAAATGTTCTGCAATTCCTCGGGATTCATGCCAATTCCTGTATCTGTACAATTAACTACTAAAAATTCTTTACTGGGATTTGAGGATGGAGAATTTACCGCAGGTTCCGAACTGTTTTGTGGTGTCGCTTCGCTGCTGTAGCCGGCGATTTGTTCTCGGCTGGCGCTGAGGGTAATTGTACCATTGTGAGTGAATTTGGTGGCATTGCTTAGCAAATTCAATAAAATCTGCCTCAGTTTGGTAATGTCACCGTGCATAGTGCCGATATTGCCTATTTGCTGTAAGTTTAAAGTGTTATGATTTTTCTCAATTAGTGGCGCGGCGGTGTCGGCGACTTCTTCAATTAAGGTGGCGATGTCGAAGGTTTCTAAGTAGAGATCCATGCGACCGGCTTCGATTTTAGAAATGTCGAGAATGTCGTTTATTAGCGATAGCAAGTGTCGGCCGGATGTGCGGATTTTGTCTAAGTCTGGGGTGAGTTCATTGTAGCCGGATTCTTCGGTTTCTTCTTGGAGCATTTCGCTGTAGCCGATGATGGCATTGAGGGGCGTCCGCAGTTCGTGGCTCATGTTTGCTAAAAATGCGCTTTTTGCGGTGGAGGCTGCTTCGGCTGCTTCTAGGGCGAGTTGCAAGGCGGATTCAAAGACTTTACGATCGCTAATATCCTCGACACTACCTTCATAGTAGATTACCTCACCGCGCGTGTCGCACACTGCACGGGCGCTTTCGGAAATCCAAATTATGCTGCCGTCAACGCGGTAAACTTCTGACTCAAACCCCGAAATTTGTCCAGATTCTTTCATCACTCGCATAAACTTCTCGCGTTGTTGAGGATTGACGTAAGTTTGCTGTCTGATGTTGGTGAGATTTGATGTCAATTCTTCGGGAGTGGCGTAGCCGTAGATGCGGGCTAAGGATGGATTTACGCTCAAGAAGCGACCTTCGGGGGTGGTTTGAAAAATGCCTTCGACTGCGTTTTCAAAGATGCTGCGGTATTTTTGTTCTGCTTGACGCAGGGCGTTTTGTGTCCGATCGCGATCGCTGGCTTCGATCGCCAATGATACCAAATCTGCGAGGGAAGCAGCAAAATTTTGTTCTTCTACTGTCCAGTGGCGAGCACTTCCCACCTGTTCGATACAGAGGACTCCAACTGTATGTCCTCCCAATCGCACCGGCGCATCCAATGTGGATGTGGTGCCGCCTTCTGCAAAGTAAGATGATACCAATTCTCTGGTTCTGATATCTGAGAGAGCGTCGTCGGCTGCGATCGTCCGGTCTTCTTCCAAAGCTTTAAAATAAGCTGGATAGTCTGGTGCTGCGAGTTCGGCACCTTGGGAATGCTCGCTGTTACTGCGGTGAAATTGGTCTAGACATTGCAATTTAGATCGGCTTTCATCGTACAACCACGCTCCGGCTGCTTCTGCATCTAGGGTATGAGCCGCCGCTTCGGTGATTTCTCTTAAAGCTACTTGCAAATCGCCTCGATATAGCGCTTTATTTCTTGCCAATTCTAGCAAAACCGTATTTTGTTTGAGCAATTGTTTTTGCCTCATCCGCCGCACTGATTCGGCTCGCTTCTGTTCGGTAATGTCGCGAGCCACCCAAATTACGGATTCTTCTGAAAGCGGCGAAATGCTGGCTGCAAAACAAATTTCGCGGTCGTTAATGGTTAAATCGTACTCGATGCTAACTGTTTGCTGACTATCTAAAGCTGCTCGAATGTGGTTGAGAAAATTGTCTGCTGTAGCTTGCGGGAACAGCTCTCCGATAGTTTTACCAACTAATTCTGCTGCTGGTTTGTAGAGCAGCGACATATTTGTGGGCGCGATTTTCAAATAGCGACCGGTGGCATCCACAACTACAATTAATTCGTTCATGGCTGCAAACAAAGCCCGCAATTCTGCTTCGGTGGCTTCGAGTTCGGCAGTCCGCTCTGCTACTCGCTGTTCTAAACTGGAGTTGGTTCGTTCTAGGGCTACAAAAGACGATCGCAATTGTCTGGCCATCTGGTTGAAAGACTGAGCCAGGACGCCGAGTTCATTGACGCCTTTGACTTCGACTTCGCCGTCTAATTCGGCGGAGGTGAAGTCGGCAGCTTCGGACATTTTTGTTAAAGCTTTGGAAGCTTCCAGCAATCGGGTAATTGGTGTGACAACCCAGCGAGATGTGAAAATTCCCAGGACGATCGCCAGTATGAAGGCAAAAAAGCACAATAAAATAGTTGTGCGAGTGTTGGCGTTAATTTGCTCCATAAAGTCTGCTTCCGGGATTGCTACGACAATCAGCCAATCGAGACCGCGGCCGTCTCGCAGGGGAGCGACCGTAATGAATTGACGTTTGCCTTTTATATCGAAGCTAAACTGTCCTTGGCTGTCAATTTCTTCAAAACTGCCAAATCGTGTTTGCAAGTATGTGGAAGCCGATCGAATTAGCAAATTTTTGCTCTGTGTTGCCAACAGCCGTTTTTGTCCTTTGTTGTCAGTGATAAACGGCAATTCATCTGTGGAACTGGCGACTATTTCCCCGCTGCGCTCGATCGCAAAAACTTCTCCTGACGGGCTAATTTTGATACTTTTGAGAAAATCGCTGATTTGAGAAAGAGTCAGGTCAATTGCCAATACCCCCCGCAGTTTTCCTGTTTCAGTGTAAATCGGCATCACCGGCGTAATGCCGAGAACTGGCGAGGCAGTGAAGACGTAGATCGGAGACCAGGTGGCTTTTTCTGCCTGTTTGGCAGCTTGGTACCACGGTCTAGTACGGGGGTCGTAGGGGGCGGTTTTGATTAGCTCAGTGCGGTTTCCTTTGCTGTCGAGGCGATAAATTTGGCGGTTGGGAGCAGTTGATTCGTCTCTGATGTATACTAATTCATCTGCTTCGCGTTTGAGCAAGAGGAATTTGCCCTGTTCGTCGCCGTAGTAGATGGTTGTAGTGCGATCGCTCAGCTTGGTCTGATTCCAAAAAAAGCGCTCTAAGTTGGGGAAGTCATCAGGGTCTAGGTTTCCAGAGGCGATCGCAGCATTATTCATTTGCAGGAACAGGTGAGACACCTCTCCAAAACTGCGGAAATTTTCTTTAGTCCTCGCTGCGACTTCCAAGCTCAACCTGGTAGCAAGGTCATTGACGGCTTTCTGGCCGTTGCGAAAAGACAGCCATCCAGTGACGCCGACTGCTACGGAGATTTGCACCACCAGCGGCATCAGCAAGACGAGGCTCAGTGACATCTTGGGCGAGCTTTTCATCAGACGACGGCTCAGAGTTTTCAATAACATCAATATTATTCTGACACCTACGAGGTTTGCGTATCGTTTGTCGTTTCCAAGATGCCCTAGATAGTATAAGTTATAGCCTTTCTCAAAAAGGTGAGGTATGACTGACAGGTTATATAACCACTGAAACCAAGAGGGCTGAAGCCCAACAACGTACCTCATCTTTGTGAGAACCGCTATACAAAGTCCCACAGCAATATTGAATTGGGGTAGCCGCCCGGTCAAAACTTCGCTGAGGTTTCAAGCACTACTGTAAAAAAATTGTAATATTAATCATGGTACTACTTTCCTGAATCTGGCGATCGCGATCGAGAACTCCAAGGGAGCATCTCTGTTTTGCATTTAATAGTGCTGTCGGGAGCTCGCGTATCGTATAATACGCGAGCTATACGAGTTCGCACTATAAAAAAATTCTTTTTACAAAAATGAGATGCTCCCGAACTCCAGCCCCAAAACTCACACCAGGTCAAAAAAGCATACAACTCCTTAATTCATCAGTCATTCCCAATTCTAAAATCTTTAATCTAAAATCGGATCGCTTTCTCCAGGTGCAGGTGGCCCGCGTTACCCCTGCTCAATCAAAATCAGATTAGAATTTTCAATGGCTGGGGGATGTCAAAAATGTAAGTTATTTGACACCAGACTGTTAAAAAATTTGCTATTCATAGAATAAGCGGGCAAAAGCGCGATCGCACGCCAAGACTGTAATTAAAGGATCTTGTGGTGCATCGAGGGCAGCAACGTCACTCGATTTTAGATTTTAGATTTTAGATTTTAGATTTACTCGCCTCGATCGAGGAGGTTGAACAGGAGTCTAAAATTTTGGGTGCGACCTCCATGAGCCTCGGCCATGTGTACCTATTTTTGCGTAATGTCAAGTGTTTTTGGCTTTTGTGGACAATGGCTTACGCCCCGCTACGCGATCGACCTTTGAGCAAAATAATACTTCGGGAGGATAACATGAGCTATACATTTGAAATCCTGGGCGTATCTCCAACTTTAACGTTTTTTAACCAGCAGCAGGAATTACTGCAACAACAGCAGCCGTCAGGTGTAGAATACTTGGGAAACCGAAAGTGTACTCTCGATTCTTTTGTAGCATCGGTAGAGATAATTTCTCCCTATCGCGGCTGGGATGTCGATCGAGTTGTAAATACCGTGATTAGTTTCTGGATGAACAACTCGGATAGCATCCAGTATTGGAAGGATAGATTGCAGGATGCCGGCAGCGAAAACTTGTTAGTAGCCAGAGTAGGCGATATCAAGTCTTTGCAAGCTGCATTTGAATCGCTACTGGGCGAATAGGAAGGAAGCATCTCATTTTCGTAAAAAGCCTTTTTTTGTTTGAGTGCGATCGTCCCTGCTCTCTTATACAATACGCGAGCGGGGACAGCAATAATATAAAAGCACCATGCAGATGCTCGCAATCGGAAAATCTGGAATTGGCAAAAAGTCGATCGACAATCACTAAAATCAAATCCCAATTCCCAATTCCCAATTCCCAATTCCCAATTCCCAATTCCTATGTCTCGTTCAAAAGCCCTGCAATCTTATATTTTTGTCCGCTTGCTACTCGCACCCCTAATGTTGTGGACAATCACCACAGCAGTATTTTTGTTACTCCGGGCCACTCCGGGCGACCCCATAGATGCCATTCTCGGCTCGCGAGCACCCGCCGCCGCCAAAGCAGCAATGCGAACCCAACTAGGCCTCGACGCACCCCTGTGGGAGCAATATCTAAAATACATGAAAGACTTGCTGGGCTTCGACTTGGGAACCTCCATCACCACTCGCGGCCAAACCGTCTGGCAAATTATCGGAGACTATTTCCCCGCGACAGTCGAATTAGCAGTTTGTAGCATGGCCATAGCTTTAATTGTCGGCATCAGTATCGGTTCCCTGGCGGCATCCCGCCCCAACACTATTTTCGATGCAGCAGGCCGTTTGTTTGGGATTATTACTTACTCGCTGCCGGCTTTTTGGGCTGGCATGGTTTTGCAGTTGATTTTCGCCGTACAGTTGGGCTGGTTTCCGTTGGGAACTCGGTTTCCGGTAACATTCCCAGCTCCCCAAGGCTACACGGGACTGTACACTGTAGACAGTCTCTTGAGCGCTAACCCCGGTCAGTTTTTCACAAGTTTGCATTATTTGGCACTCCCGAGTTTGACGCTGGGCATTCTTTTGAGTGGCATTTTTGAGCGAATTGTCAGGGTGAATCTGAAGCAAACTTTGCAAGCAGATTATGTTGAAGCAGCTAGAGCTCGCGGAATTCCTGAATTGCAAATTTTATGGGCTCACGCTCTCAAAAATGCGCTGATTCCGGTAATTACTGTCTTGGGACTGACTTTTGCTGCACTGTTGGGTGGTGCTATTTTAACTGAGGTTACTTTTTCTTGGCCGGGGCTGGCAAATCGTCTTTATGAAGCGATTAGCTTGCGAGATTATCCAACTGTTCAAGGTATTGTGGTGTTTTTTGCGGGAATTGTAGTAATTGCTAGTATTGTAATTGATATTTTAAATGCTTACATTGACCCGCGAATTAGATACTAAATGAAGGAAGAGTTGACAGTTGACAGTTGACAGTTGACAGTTGACAGTTGACAAAAAAAAGAATAAAGAATGAAGATTTTCGCCCTCTCCCCCTCTCCCAATCTCCCACTCCCCGGCTATCTGCTCCTTTGATATGCGTGGAAGATTATTAGGTACGATCGACTAAAATATTAAACTCACAATAAGTAAAATTAGTTGCAGGACTGATTGTCAAAAAAATGAAAATACAGGGAACCGATTATGCTACAGCGATTGTACTTATTCAGAAGTTGCTGGAAAAGCTGTTAGGAGATGAGGTTTTAGTGCGGGTGGAGCTACCAATTCAGTTAGGCGATGCCCAAGCAAAACCGTCGATCGCAGTTGTGATGCCAGACGCCCTGCGCTATACTGACCGCCATCCCATCGCCTCGGAGATATATCTGCTGATCGAAATAGTCGATGGTACGCTTCAAAATGACTGCGAGACTCAAGGAGATATCTATGCTGCATCGCAGATTGACGATTTTTGGGTGCTAGATATCCACCAACGCCAGCTTCATGTATTTCGAGAACCCTCAGACGACGGGTACCGGAGTCAAATGATTTTGTCAGAGGATTCGACTGTGGCGCTCTCAGCTTTTTCTAAGTGTACTTTCTGCGTGCGCGAGATGTTGCAGGCAGTGGCGGCTCTCTAGGAGGATTTGTAAACAGTTGACAGTTGACAGTTGACAGTTGACAGTTGACAGTTGACAGTTGACAGTTGACAGTTGACAGTTGACAGTTGACAGTTGGAGAGCTACCTCTACCCAGAAGTCTGAGTATTGGAGTAATGAATACTCTGATTTTAATGTCTCCCTCGAAGGCGGGCGGGCTTTCAACCAATTCTTTCTGGTAAAAAAGATCGGCTTTCAGAATGAGGACACTTGGCAGTTTATAAGGCATAGTGGATCCAATAAATATAACATTTGAGGAAGTGCTGATGAGATTATTGCGCCTCGCAGCCGCTCTATCGGCTGCCTTGACTCCATTGATGGCACAAGTCGCCTTTAGCCGTCCCATGCCCGGAACGGGCCAGTTTCCCAGGGCCTCAAACCCGCGAGTAGATGTGCCGGTTTGCTTCATCGAAACCCCAAGCGGTACAACTTTTGATTTAGTCAGCTTGTGCGGCACCAACGCTGCTCCCCAAAAAACGGCTCCCGCAGCCGACAACCCAGCCAATGCTCCTGGAAATAACCCCAACGCAGCTAATCCAGCAGCCCCCCGCAACCCCAATAGCGTCACCAGAGATGCTGCCGGCGCCCCGATAACTACTCCTGCTGGTACCGCAAATCCCGCAAATCCCGCAAATCCCGCAAATCCGGGAACTGCACCGAATACTAATCCCAACAACAACGCCAATCCGGGAACTTCGCCGAATACTAATCCCAACAACAATGCCAATCCGGGAACTTCACCGAATACTAATCAGCAGAATAATCTGAATCCAGGAAGTTCGCCGAATACAATTCCCAACAATAATGCCAATCCGGGAACTTCGCCGAATACCAATCAGCAGAATAATTTCAATCCGGGAACTTCGCCGAATACTAATCAACAGAATAATTTCAATCCGGGAACTTCGCCGAATACCAATCCCAGCAACAATGTGTCTCCCAACAGTACCACGGGCAACGGCACGGGTAGTTTTTGAAGGACGATCGCCCGATAAGTTAAGCTAAGACTGGAAGTAGCGATTCCCTACCCTTTGGGATAGCTTCGATCGCGCGTAGTTGAGGAGACCAACTGTGTCAAACTTAGTTCAACGCTTAGAAATAACTGCTCATCCGCAACTCGAAAAATCCCTCGGCTATCGAGGAGACAGTCGCTGGGTAGCTTGGCGGTGGGAACCCGACATCGACCAACTTATTTTCAGCGACGGCAAAATAGTCGGAACTGGCAATAACATGGCTTGGCTGGTATTTTTGCAGCACGATTTAGTTCAGCCTGCGCTACAAGAGTACAACTTCGGCGAGGGCGATCGCTACTGGCTGCTGTTAGACACCGAAACTCGAAATCTCTACGTTGGGGAAGGGAAAGCAGTTCAAAGTCTGCTCGAACAGCCGGAAAGTTTAGCTTTGTTAGCTTGTCTAGATGGCGGCAATGCCGGAAAAACTGCTGAAACTTGGCAGCAAACCCGAGCCCAAGTAACTGCAACAACCGCCTTTCGCCACCTCACAAACGTCATTCCTTTCGGAATTGCCGCTGCTTTAATAGGTGCTTTAGGAGTTGGAACCGGTTGGTGGGTAGTCCCGACGGTGCAGCAGAAACTCGCCGAAAAAACAACTTTTACTTCCCCCATTAGTTCGGCCGCCAACTGCGGGATTGGCGGTTCCGACGATTTTTCAGCCTATGTTGGTTCGTCAACCGGAGATAAAGAACTTCATTTGATTGGTGTTTACGAAGCTAATGCCGAACACGGGAAGGCAAATTTGTCGAAAAGTGCTATCCAAGTCAAAGTAGAACGCCGCAACAAGCCAATAATACTTGCACTTTCGGCCTACGAACCAGTCAACTGGAACGTGACTGTAGAACCCGGAGCAGTTATCGAGAAAATCATTGTTAACGGATACAACAACCAAACAGTTTCAGGAGTTTCGGGAATTCCGATACAAGTGCACAGCTACGAAGCAACCGGAAACTACATCGGCGACTTTATTTACAAGTGGGGTACAAATCCTGAAAGTAATACTCCCTCCCTCGTGACTAAACTCGAACAGACAAACCGTACAAGTTTAACTTCTTTTCAAGGATGTTACAGAGGTACGAACTTTAGTATTAAATGAGCGCAGCGACAGACACCGAAAATTTAAAACCTAGTCTGGTCAAATCACAAAACCCGCGCGGGCGGGTTTTTTATTGAAATTTAACATTCTTAGTATTTCTATGGTATAATATGCCGTGGCGTTATTATCAATAATCATATAATTTCCGGTAAATTCAATGCCATCAAGAAGGTTTGATCGTTCGGAATGCGAGTCCTCGGATTGATGCGGACTAAATTCCTCACTACGAACCAATTTGATCGTTCGGAATGCGAGTCCTCGGATTGATGCGGACTAAATTCCTCACTACGAACCAATTTGATTGTGTTGATTCTTTTCGGACTTGATGTCAATTTCCAATTCTTACAATGCTAACACAATCCCTATGAAATACTGGTATGAAACCCTCGCAGTAGCGCAGCGAATTTTAATTGAATTGGGAAGGCGGCGGCGCAGCTTAGTCTTGTGGAGTATTTTTCCAATTTCTATCTTGCTAATCAATGGTTTAATTTTAAAAGAACGCGCCAATCTCACCACAGCCAAAGCCTTTGAAAGTGCTGCACCTGCAAGTTTAGTAGGAGCCGCTTTATTTTTTAGCTGTCTCGGCGGCAGTGTAGCCACGGTAGTCTCAGAGCGAGAACAGCATACTCTCAAGCGCTTATTTGTTTCCCCCCTGAGTGGCACTTCCTACTTTTTAGGAATTTTTCTGGCTCACAGTGCGATCGGCATCGGTCAGGTACTTTTAGTATACACGATAGCAGCGTGTTTGGGAGCACAATTTCAAGGATCTATTCTGTTAGGATGCGCGATTATTCTACTCAGCATTGTATCCTACGTAGGAGTTGGCTTTATTCTGGGGACGCAGTTTGCGAGGCGCACAGAAGATGTCAACTCGCTAGTAGCCGCTTTCGGCGTTCCTTTGTTGATTTTAGGAGGTGCATTTTTGCCAACTGCGCTGTTCCCCAAAACCCTGCTGGATCTCGCCCAGTACAATCCGATTTATCATATGAACGAAGCGCTGATAGGCGTGTGGGCTAACGGCAAAGATTTTGCGGATATTGAATCGCACTTCTGGTTTTTATTCATATTTGCTATTTCGATGATCGCAGGCGGATGGCTGTCATATCGGCGGATGTTAAGAGTAGAAAGAAGACTTTAAATAAATCAGGGAATTAAAAGATAATTTAGAGAAAAAACTAGGAGATTTTAAGCAGTGCTGCAAATAGAAAAGCTAAATAAGGCTTACGGCGAACGTTCAGTGCTTAACGATTTAACACTGCACATTCAAGCTGGCGAAATTTACGGTTTGCTGGGGCCAAATGGGGCGGGCAAAACTACAACTATCAATATTTTATGCAATTTGCTAAATGCTGACAGCGGTAAGGTTTTCATCAATGGCGAACCTGTTTCGGAAGCTACTAAACTGTTAATCGGTGTAGCGCCTCAAGAAAATTTGCTTTACAAAAGCCTTAGCTGTGCAGAAAACCTCAATTTTTTTGCTCAAATTTATGGTTTAGAGCGCCAACAGCGCCGCTATCAAGTAGAACAATGCTTAAAAGCAGTAAATTTGATAGATAGAGCTCAAAGTCCGGTGGAAACTTTGAGCGGAGGAATGCAGCGCCGTTTGAATATTGCGGTGGCTTTGGTTCACCAGCCTAAATTAGTAATTTTAGATGAACCGACAACTGGTTTAGATATTGAGGCTCGTTATGAAATTTGGGAGTTGATTCAGCGTTTGCAATCGGAAGGAATTACGATTTTGCTAACAACTCATTTGTTGGATGAAGCTGAGCGTTTGTGTCAGAGAATTGGGATTTTAAAGAATGGTAGTATTGTGGCTGAGGGCAGTTTGGAGGAGTTGCAAAAACTAATTCCGGCTCAGGAAATTATTGTGGTTAAAACCGACGCAGAAGCTGAAGTCATCGCCCGCGCAGCAGAATACAGTTTTATTCCCCGCCGCTACGGTAGCGATTTGGCTTTTTGGCTGCCGGAACGTTTGGAATTAAAGGATATTATTTTGCGTTTTGATGGGATTTCTATTGATTCAATAGCTCGCTATCCGGTGCGGTTAGAACATATTTATGTAGAGGTTACAAAACAAACTCTATCTTAACATTTCTGACCCTCGCGCACAATCCAAGAAACCGGGTTTTTACGATTTTTACCGACAGTAACGAAGTATTCTCGCAAAAACCCGGTTTCTAGCTACCCGTGCGTCCATCCGCCACCATCAGCGGTTAAAGTTCCAAAGTAATTAACTGAGCAATTTCTTCCGTTTGAAAACCCAAAGCCATCGGCTTTTGCACTTGAGGAATCACCTGCACATCATAAAGTTCCGTGACAACTCCTTCAAACCGCAACCAATGTACGATCGCACCAGTAGTCAAATCTATCACCATCATACCGCAGCGAGCCTCAGCATCTTTGGCTACCAACAACTCATCCAACTCTAAACCGCTAAAAGTATTGTCACCACCCCTCGGTTTCGACAATCCAACAATCGCCCAATTTTGCCAAAAAGCCAATCCTCGGACATATGCCGGACAAAATGCGATCGCCTGAAATTTCCCTGTCTCTAAATCGACATAACCAAATTCTCCTCTCCCCGAATTCAGCAACCACAACTTATCTCGATACCAGCGAGGTGAATGCGGCATCGACAATCCCGTAGCGATGATATCATTAGATGCGACATCAATCACTATGCCGCCATTTTTTCTGCGATCGCGCCAACCATCCACCACATCCGACTGACTCGACGCTGTGACATATTTTGCCTCTCCATCCACCATTGCCAAACCGTTGAGGTGACAGCGGTCTTCGTTGATGTATTGTGAGATAAACGGTGGTTTCCATAAAGGTTTGCAACTGTGGCGATCGCTCAAAGTAGCGATACAATTAAACAAGGTACTGATAAACAGAATTTGGTTATTTTTATCAACAGCGATATCGTGAATGTCGATATCTCCTGTGGTGTGGGCGATGCGCGGTATGTAAAGGCGATCGTAACCTTGATGTTGTCCACCCGCAGCCAGCACATTATCTAATTGCCAGAGTTGATATTTTGAGCTGAGATAAAGGCGTTCCGGCGTGCAGAAAAGTCCCATTGCGCGATCGAATATTCGCCAAAAAGCCGAGATTCTGTTGGTTTCTGGCGCGGCACCGATTAACATCAACCTGCTGGTTTGATAAGTAGTACAAGCGAGGCTGATTTGTTGTTCGGTTAACCAAGCTGGTAAATCGCGATCGCCAAAAATATCGTGTTCGTGGACTGTATTGAAAGTGGCTCGTTCGTTATTCATAGAATTTAGAGGCATATAGCGGATCTAGCTCTCATATTCGCGGACGTTGTTGGGATGCGAGCCCTCTTTGTCTGGGAGGTTATGTAAGCTGTCAGTCATACCTCATCTTTTTGAGAAAGGCTATATCTTTTTTATATATCCCAAATGCAAGGGCGGGTTTTACGCTCCAATAATTGGCTAAAACCCACAATCTCATAAACCCGCCCCACTTCTTAAATTTTTATGATTTATGTAAAATTACTTATAAAATAAAGATTTGGTAAATGAGAAGCTAAGCCATTGATTCTCGAAGAGAACCTTGCTAAATTCCTAGTAGTTAAAAATCTAGCGTTTCGTCTGCTAGCAGGTAGAATTGCCGCAGATAAAAAATTAAATTTGGCGATCGAGCTAGACCAAGTTAACAACAACTTATTCTACTAGAACGAAAAGCAGATGAAAACTCTAGTTCAAATTAACCCCAATAAAAAAAACTCTTTGATTGGTTCCTTTCGCAACCAACCAAGGGAAATCGTCATCATTGACCCCACAATACCCGACAGCCACTACCTAATCCAGGGCATCAAACCAGATACAGCTACCTACATCCTCAAAAATAAGACCGATGCGATCGAGCAAATCACCACATTCCTAGCTCAGCACACAGGTATCAAAGCCCTACACATCATCACCCACGGCGGTTCCGGCAAGATTTACTTAGGCACGACAGAACTCAACAGCAACAACATCGAAAACTACAGCCAACAGTTGCAACAGTGGCGAAACGCCCTGATAGCTAACGCAGACATCTTATTATATGGGTGTGAAATAGGCAAAGGAGAAGCTGGCAAAAATTTCGTCAAGCGATTGAGTGAAATCATTGAGGCCAATATCGCCGCTTCAGCTAATCCTACTGGCAGTGCTGAATTAGGCGGAGACTGGGAATTAGAAGTACAAACAGGCCCGATAGAAACAGCAGTAGCATTTAACCTCAACACCCTCAGTGCTTACAGCCACATACTAGCCACCGTCAACCCCGACAACAAAGCCATTCCCGTCAACTCGTCGGCAGTTAGCATTGACGTACTCGCCAACGACACAGGTAGCGGAAGACCGAAAGTTCAAAGCATCACTACTGCCCCCACCAACGGTACAGCGATTATTAATGACTGGATTTATGTCGGGGGCCGTTTTACCACCATCGGTGGACTCGCACGCAACAATATCGCTCGGTTGAATAGCGATGGGACATTAGATAGCACCTTCAACCCAAATGCGGATGATAGTGTCTTAGCGATCGCCATAGACAGCAGTGGCAACCTCATAGTGGGCGGCTTTTTCAACAACATCGGCGGACAACCCCGCGGACGTATCGCCAAATTAGACCCCACAACTGGTGTCGCCGATGCCACCTTCAACCCGAATGTTAATGGTAGTGTCTATGCGATCGCCTTAGACAGCAGTGGCAACCCCTATGTGGTCGGCGCTTTCACCAACATCGGCGGACAATCCCGCAACAATATCGCCAAATTAAACCCCACAACTGGTGCCGCCGATGCTACCTTTAACCCGAATGCGAATAGTTTTGTCTATACGATCGCCATAGACAGCAGTGGCAACCCCTATGTGGGCGGCATTTTCACCAACATCGGCGGCAGTGTCCGCAACAGAATCGCCAAATTGAACGCCATAACTGGTGTCGCCGATGCTACCTTTAACCCGAATCCGAGTGGTTTTTCTGTCAATACGATCGCCATAGACAGCAGTGGCAACCCCTATGTGGGCGGCTCTTTCACCAACATTGGCGGACAATCCCGCAACAATATCGCCAAATTAAACCCCACAACTGGTGCCGCCGATGCTACCTTCAATCCCAATGCGAGTGGTAGTGTCCATGCGATCGCCGTTGACAGCAGCGGCAACCCCTATGTGGGTGGCAGTTTTGCCAACATCGGCCTACAAACCCGCAACAGCATCGCCAAATTAAACCCCACAACTGGTGTCGCCGATGCCACCTTCAACCCCAATGCAGATAATGGTGTTAGAGAGATCGCCTTTGACAGCAGTGGCAACCCCTATGTGGGCGGTTATTTCACCAACATCGGCGGACAAACCCGCAACTATATCGCCAAATTAGATCCCACCACAGGTGTCGCTGATGCTACCTTCAACCCCAATGCAAATGATTATGTCTTTGCGATCGCGATCGACCCCAAAAGCAACATCCTCTACACCCCCAACGCCAACTTCAACGGCGTAGAAACCTTTCAATACACCGCCACCGACGGCATCATCTCCACCCCCACCACCGTCACCGTCCTCGTAAACGACTCGCCCGCACTCGACAACAGCGGCACACCCACCCTCAACGCCCAAAACCAAAACGACAGCGCCAGTACAGGCACATTAATCTCCACCATCATCGCCAACCTCGGCGGCACAAAAATCACCGATCCCAACGCCAGCGCCTCCCAAGGCATCGCCATCACTGCATTAGACACCGCTAACGGCACTTGGCAATACACCACCAATGGCACAACCTGGACAAACACCCCAGCCGTTTCTGCCACCAACGCCTTACTATTAGCGAGTGATGCCAACACCAAAATCCGGTTTGTGCCCAATGCAGGTTACAACGGCACTGTCACCAACGCCATTACCTTTGCCGCCTGGGATCGAATTACCGGCACAAATGGCACTACCGCTAACTACACCACCGATCGAACCAATAACACAACATCCAGCGTTTTTAGCACAGCTACCGAAACCGCCAACATCACAGTTAACTCCTTCCCCACGATTACCAGCGTCAGTGCAGCCACCCCAGACGGGACTTACGGCATCGGCACAAACATCGGCATCACTGTTAACTTCTCTGAAATCGTCAACGTCACGGGTACGCCGCAACTTAGCTTAGCAGGTGCAACACCCGTCGCCAGTTACCTCTCAGGCACCGGTACTAACACCTTGACATTCCGGTACACAGTAGCAGCAGGCGATCGCAGCGCCGACTTAGACTATCTTTCCACAACTGCTTTATCTTTAAGCGGCGGTACTATTAAGAATGCTGCCACTTTTGATGCCAGCTTAACATTACCAGCACCCGCTGCTGCTAACTCTTTGGGTGCTAATAAAGCAATAGTAATAGATGGAATTGTGCCAACTGTTACCAGCGTCACCTCTACCACCGCCAACGGCAGTTACAACACAACTAGCAACATCAACGTCACCGTCAATTTCAGCGAAGCAGTTACTTTAGCAGGCGGTAACATGACAGTCAACCTAGATACAGGCGGCACTGTCACAATTGCACCTTTTACCGGCACATCTGCTGTCGGCACTTATACTCCAGCCACCGGACAAAACAGCACGGATCTCAACTCAACTCGCATAACTTTAGCAACTGGTGCAACCTTAAGAGATTCTGCGAGCAATAATGCAACATTAACTATTCCTGCGGGGCAGTCTTTAGCTGATAGCAAAGCCATAATTGTAGACACACTTGTACCAAATGTCACCTTAACATCAACTTCACCAACCACCACAAACGCAACATTTTTAGTCACAGCAACATTCAGCGAAAGCGTCACAGGATTTATCGCCAGTGACGTGAATCTGACTAACAGTACGATTAGCAATTTCACAGGTAGTGGCACAACCTATACTTTCACCGTTACACCGAATGCTAACGGCGCTGTCACAGTTGATGTCCCGGCAGCTAGAGCGATTGATACCGCGGGTAATAACAATACCGCTGCGGCTCAATTAACTCGCACTGCCGATACTCTTGCACCAACAGTAGCCCTAACATCCGCATCACCAACCACTACAAACGCACCATTCCTAGTCACAGCAACCTTCAGCGAAACCGTCACAGGATTTACCGCCGCTGGCGTGAATCTAACTAACAGTACAATTAGCAACTTCACAGGTAGCGGCACAACTTATACTTTTACAGTCACACCGAATGCTACTGGTAATGTCACCGTTGATGTCCCTGCTGCTAGAGCGATTGATACCGCTGGTAACAACAATACCGCAGCCACTCAACTTACCCGCACTGCTGATATCACCGCACCTACAGTTTCCTTAACATCAACATCACCAACCACAGTAACTGGTTTATTTACCGTCACTGCTACCTTCAGTGAAAATGTCATCGGCTTTGATACTACTGATATCACCGTAGCCAATGCTGCTGTCGGAAACTTTGTCATAGTTGATGCCAAAACTTACACTTTTGATGTCACACCTACTGCTAGTGGTAATGTCACAGTTGATATTCCCACAGCTAAAGCCACAGATGCTGCGGGTAACAATAACACCGCAGCCACTCAACTCACTCGCACTGCTAATATCACGATCCCGATTATTGATGTCATCCCACCTACGGCTAACTTGGCACCAATTTCTAACATTACTACAGCAGGTGGTACAAGTCAGACATTGACAGTTACTTTCAGTGATATCAGTGGAGTTGATGTTAGCAGTTTAGAAAATTCTGATGTTGTTGTAAATTGGTCAGGCGGTGCTATTCCTGCTAGATTTATTAGTGTTAATACTAATAGCAATGGTACACCCCGCACAGCGACATATTCGTTTACTCCCCCAGGCGGAAGTTGGGATAATACTGATAATGCTACTTACACAGTTAATTTGCAAGCATCGCAGGTGAAGGATGTTGTTGGCAATTTGTCTGCTGCTAGCGGTTTAGGTAATTTTAGTG
The DNA here is from genome assembly GCF_020737885.1 of Microcoleus sp. PH2017_34_RAT_O_A. Taxonomy (NCBI): domain Bacteria; kingdom Bacillati; phylum Cyanobacteriota; class Cyanophyceae; order Oscillatoriales; family Microcoleaceae; genus Microcoleus; species Microcoleus sp. PH2017_34_RAT_O_A. The sequence continues at coordinate 35,761 of NZ_JAEQDD010000052.1, forward strand.
TGAATATTACCGCACCAACTCCTGTCACCACACCAACTCCTGTCACCACACCAACTCCTGTCACCACACCAACTCCTGTCACCACACCAACTCCTGTCACCACACCAACTCCTCGCCGACTCCGACGCCCGAGGTAAGTCCAACTCCGACGCCTTTCTCGCCAACTCCAACTCCAACACCGACGCCCCCGCCATCGGAAACTCCGACAGCGACACCGACGCCGACACCATCGCTAACTCCGACACCGACAACAACACCTGCGGTAACGCCAACACCTGCGGTAACCGAAACACCTGCGGTAACCGAAACACCTGCACCAATACCGACACCAACACCTGCGGTAACGCCAACACCTGCGGTAACGCCAACACCTGCGGTAACGCCGACACCAACGCCAGCGGAAACACTGACACCCGCACCAACGCCGACACCATCGCTAACTCCGACACCGACACCGACACCAACACCTGCGGTAACGCCAACACCCGCAGCGACGCCCGAGGTAACACCAACACCCGAATTAACGCCAACACCAATAACTAACAACATCCCCAACGATGACTGCATCTGCGATGAAATTGACTATCCCAACTTAAACCAACCAAATACAGTTGAAAACACCATACTCGGTATATCCGGCATTCAAATAGGCACTGCCCAAAACGATGAATTTCTTGGCAGCAACAACGGCAATATATTCGATGCTAAATCTGGGAATGACAACTTATATAGTGGCGAGAGTCGTGACATATTCAACGGCAATAAAGGCAATGACTTTATCAGCGGTGGCAAAGGTGACGACATCTTATTTGGAGATGAAAATAATGACATCATCCTGGGCGATGCTGGCAACGATTTAATCTTCGGAGGTAAAGGCAATGACTCCATCAATGGTCGCGAAGGTGATGACATCGTTTATGGTAACAGAAATGATGATTTCATTGATGGTGGTAAGGGTAATGACACCTTATTTGGAGGCAAAGGGAATGACATAATCTTTGGTAGTGAAGGTGAGGATTCGCTGTTTGGAAGTCAAGGTGATGATACCATTTGCGGCGGGGCTGGCGATGATTTTATCAGCGGTAACGAACAAGCAGATATTCTGGGAGGGTGTGAAGGAAATGATACTATTTATGGAGGGGAAGATAACGATACTCTAACTGGTTGTCAGGGCGACGACATTCTTTATGGAGACTTGGGTAATGATAGTTTGACTGGTGGTATTGGGAATGATATTTTTGTCTTAGAAGCCGATCGCGGATTTGACATAATCGCTGATTTTACCGTGGGTCAAGATTTAATTGGATTAAGCGGAGGTTTGAGCTTTAATCAGTTAGCAATAACTCAAAATATTCAGGGAGTTCTCATCAAAAATATCTTGACGGGGGAGGAGTTAGGTGTGATGATTGGAGTGACTGCTAATGCGATTACATCCGTGAATTTCCGCCAGATTTAGGGAAGTGATTTACCGTTGGGTGGGGGCGGGTTTTTGAGATTATTGGTTGAGTGGCAATTATTGTTGGTGAACCCGCCCCTTGTATCTTAAAAGAGTGAGTCAGTCGATCGCCACGTCATTGATTCCATCATACCGATAAGTGGGCGATCGTACCGATAAGTGGGCGATCGAGCCGATAAGTGGGCGATCGTACCGATAAGCAAAACGAATCTAAAGAAACAAGGAAAGTTTTGTAAAAAAGGTTCTGTAACAGGCGAAAGTGCTAGCTAGGGCTTGCTGAATAAGCCTAAAACCCTTACCTGAAAAAACTTTGACTCGCGATCGGCACTGACAATGTGTAAGACTATGAGGTAAAATCAGTCAAAAGCCATGCACAGCATCACTTTCGTTCATGTACCGAAAACTTGACCCAACCCTAAAAGCAGTGTCCAACTTTGCCCTTCACGGACAAGGACAATTATCAGAGAATAATCGTTGGGTAATCATGGCAAAAATAATTCCATGGTCAGAATTTTTGTTGATGAATATGCCCAAAAA